>JAFDKD010000557.1 GCA_019307165.1 Deltaproteobacteria bacterium
GGCGTTGGACTAAGTGTTTTACTTGATCCTACAAATACTAACCTATATTTGAATTATTTCAAGCACAAATGGCGCCTCCAGATCCGCCGCCTAATTCATACTCAGCTTTTTCACCAGGTTTGTTTGGGACATTCCTGAATCAGGGGCGCCGACGGCGCCATATGCCCCAGACCGCCCCCAGGAGAGCCAAGATGAGCGACAGGCGGGCAAAAAGGTCGCCGTAGCGAGTGTAAAAGGTGTTTTCAGGCGACGGCAGGCGGAGGGTCGATGTAAGAACGGCCTCCTGAAACAGGGGGGTCGAGGCCTCGATTTTACCGTTTTCAAGGACGGTTGCGCTGATCCCCGTATTGGCGGCCCGGATCAGGGGTCTCCGGTTCTCAATGGCGCGAAATACGGCCATGCAGAGGTGCTGATGGGGCGCGCTTGTCTTTCCGAACCAGGCATCGTTGGTCAGATTGACCAGAATGTCGGCGCCCCGCCCGGTGACGCGACGGGCGAGGTCCGGAAAAATGGCCTCAAAACATATCAGTACGCCAAGGGAAACGCCTTCCAGGGGCAGGGGGCGCACCTGACCTCCCGATTCAAAGTCCCCGGCCGCAGGGACCAGCCGGTGAATAAAAGAGAGAAAGCGTTTCAATGGCACATACTCGCCAAACGGGACCAGATGCACCTTGTCGTAGTGTTGAACGGACCGTTTTTCAGGGTCGATGAGATAGGCGCGGTTGAAATACCGCAGCTTTCCTTCCGTGCGCTCATAGGCCGGACTTCCGAAAAGGAGGGCCGATTTCGAGGCCTCCGCGAGAGCGATGACCCGCTGCCCGTAATCGCCCTGATCCTGGAAAAAGAAGGGCACGGCCGTCTCGGGCCACACGATCAGATCAGGGTCGAAATCCGTTGTCCCGTTTGTCAGCCCTTCGTAAATGTCAAGGGTCCCGCTCTGATGGGCGGGATCCCATTTGATCGACTGATCGATGTTGCCTTGAATCACCGCGGTTTTGACGGTCTTTCGGCTTGTTCCATCGGTTCGTTCGTTTTCCGCGAGGCGCTGGTGCCCGTAAACCAGCGTGAGGCCTATGCACAAGGCTGTCAGGAGGGTTTCCCACTTGGGAAAAGGGACGCTTTTCCGGACCAGGCGCTCCCATAGCTGGAATGCGGCGCCGTTGCTCAGCACGATGATGAAAGATACGCCATACACGCCGAAGAGGTCCGCGATTTGAATGACATGCAGGTTGCCGTACTGGCTGTAGCCCAGGAGGCACCAGGGAAAACCGGTGATGAAAACGGTCCTGACATACTCAAGCCCCACCCAGGCGCAGGCCCCGCAAAGGAGGGCCGGCAGGGGGCGCCTGCCGAACAGGCCGTACAGAAGAGAGAATAGGGCGGGAAAAAGAGAAAGATAAGCGCAGAGCAGAAGCAGGGGGACGACGCTTAACAGAACGTTCAATCCGCCATAGTGCCCGAGCACGACCACGATCCAGTAGATCAGGGTCAGGTAGTGGACCATTCCCGCGACCAGCCCCAGCGTAAAGGCCTTTCCGGGGGGCATGCCCTTGACGGCGATCAGCAGGGGCGCCAGGGCAATCCAGGCCAGCCACCACAGGTTCAGGGGAGGGAAAGATGCCGTGAGCAAGATCCCGGAAAGGGCGGCGGGGAGCGCACGGCGCCACGGGACGTGCCGAAATCGGGAGTCGGTATCAGAAGCACGCATCGTTCGGGCTGGAGGAATCCTTTAGTGGGCGAGTGAAAATGATCCTATATTGGTCTTCCGAGCCCTCAAAGCACACCCTGCACACCTCTTGATCTTCTTCTCCGCCGCAGGTAGGACAGTCCTGTTCCTCGGGGAGCGGCTCCAAACGGACCTCGAAACCGATTTCCCTGTACATGGCCGCAGCTTCGCTTAACCGCGGTTCGTTTGTAACGAATTGTCGGGTCCAACCCTCTTTTTTCAGGCGCTCAAAGTCGGACATCCCTTCGCATTGTTCCATCGTCTCACGGTTCTATCAGAATGAGCGTTTTTCCCGAAATTCCCCGGGCCGGATCACCCGTGCCGAGGGCCTTATTTTCCGGGACGGCGGGAAAAGACCGCCGCATCACCCGGCAGACGGCATCGGGACCGGCATTACCGGTCATGTCCTCCGGTTCCGGGGTCTCACCGAAAAGATCCATTGCGAAGTCCATGACCTGGGGGTCCAGCGTGAGCAGGGTGTCATAATGTTGCAGGTGACCGCCGAACAACCCCATCCAAGCCGCCATGATCCGGTGGATGTGCCGCGAGTTTATCGTGGGGTCACCGCCGAAGGGCGTCAAATCGTCAAACAGTGCCTTTCCCGCGCCATCTTCCCCAAGGGCATCTTCCAGGGGCGGCTTCAAATCTTTCAATCGCGACAGCATGATATCGGCTTCATCCCTGGTCTCTTCCGCCTGCCGGGCCAGGTGAAGCACGAGGTGCCAGTTGAGCGCGTCATCCCGCGTGGTGTCCGGTTCGGCCTCCCCCCTTCGGATCATGCGCCCGATTTCCCACCGGGTACCTTCTTGCCCGTACCCGTCCTGCAGGGCTTTGACAAAGCCGGAGAAATCGCCGTTTCGGCCCTGGGTCATCCAATCGGTGTAACTCCTGATGATCGCACTGAAATCCCCATCGGGCCTGTAGGATTCCGGGGGACGGAGCACTGCCACCGAAGGCCCCGGCGGATCAATGGAATCTGGAAGGACGCTTTCCATGGTCCACGGGAGACAGACGGCCAAACGGGGAAATCGGGCAAGCACCGTGCCCAGTTCTCGCTCGCGAAGATGCGTGTGGGGGAATAGTAGAACGGTTGAGGTATTCATTGGGTGTTCAAATTGCTCCCGGAGGATAGTTTTCTCTCGCAAAGGCGCGAAGATCGCAAAGATAAAACATTTAAAGCAAAATACAGTAAAGAACTGTGCGAGCGGTATCCATGCCGCGATCCTTGTCGAGGCTGGAAAGCCTCTCACACAGAATACATTTTTTTAAGGTTGCCACCGCTTTCGGGGTTCAAGGTTGCCGGTTACGTGGCGGATATCTTCTCTAGACTCTAGTCTCTCGTCTCTAGACTATCCTCATTCCGAAATCCGTCTCTCAGTCCTCCTGCAGTTCTTTCATGCCGCTGAAGTAATCGAGCGCTTCCGGATTGCTCAGGGCGTCCTTGTTCAGGACCGGTTGCCCCTCGATAACCTTTTTCACGGCCAGTTCCACCTTTTTCATGTTAAGCGTATAGGGGACCGCGGGAACTGAGAGTATTTTTGCGGGCACGTGGCGCGGCGATGCGCCCGACCGCAACGTGGTCTTGATCCGCTTCTGCAATTCCTCGGTTAATTCTTGGCCCTCCGCCATGATCACGAAAAGA
>JAFDKD010000558.1 GCA_019307165.1 Deltaproteobacteria bacterium
TGAACAAGGTGCTCGGGGAAATCGTGGCCGTCGAGGAGCGGGGCGGCGGGCTCGAGGAACTGATTCCCCTCATGGCGGGGGATCGAATCAAGGAGGCTTGGGAGACGGGAAATGTGGACGGTGCCCCCTTGATGGTTGGACAATCCATCGGTCTGATCAACGACATTCCCACCTGCCGGGAACTGCTTGATACCATGGCAAATGAAGCGATTGAGACACTGCGGAAGACCAATGACATGGTCGTAAGTGAGTAAATATTCCAAGTCATAGGCCCTGCTTTGAGGGCGCTCCCATGGGGGACACTGCAATTACCGACTTCTGTGACTACCCATTAGGTGTCAGGTGTCAGGTGTCAGGAAAGAATTTGTTCTAAGCAAACGCTTGGAAATCAAGTAGGGGAATCCCGACAGAAACACACAGAGGCACCGAAGCCTATTGTCCCTACTGACACCTGAACACTGACACCTGTCGAAGATCCCGCCGTAGTTGGGCGGGGAAACCTCTTTTCAACATTGGCGTAGCCCTAAAAACATGACCACGCCCCCAGAACGTGGTATTCCAGAACCAAAAAACGAAAGGAGCCACTTCTTATGAACGACGAAAAGCAAAATCTGGTCACCTACCACAGAGACGGGTTCATCGGCAGCATCACCTTAAACCGGCCCGACAAACGAAACGCACTGAACCCCGCGGTCTGGAGGGCGCTGGGACAGGCAGTCCAAGAGGCCGCCGCAGACGGCGAGGCCCGTGTAATACTTCTACAGGGCAAGGGAAAATCATTCTGCGCAGGCCTGGACCTCAGTCCGGACAACGAGCTTTTTTCCCTTGTCGGCGATAAAGCCTCCGCGTCCCAGAAGACGGCGTTTTTCCGAGAGGTGAGACTCGCCCAAAAGGTATATACGGATCTGGAGCGCCTCAATCGTCCCGTGATTGCGGTGGTCCAAAAGCATTGCCTGGGCGCCGGCCTGGAAATGGCCCTGTGCGCCGACATCATGCTCTGCACGGCCGATGCCGTGTTCGCCCTGCCGGAGGCCAAGCTGGGCTTTATCACGGACGTGGGCGGGCTCCAGCGTCTTGCCAAATTTGTGGGGAAACCCTTTGTGCGGGAGATTGCCTTCAGAGGCCACCGGTTTGACGCCCAATGGGCCAAGGAAATCAACCTGGTGAACCGGTTGTATGAGGATGAAGCGGCGTTACAAAAAGGCGCGCTCGAAATTGCGCAGGAGATCGCGGACAACCCGCCCCTGGCCGTGCAGGGGGCCAAGGAAGTCCTGCTGTACGACGAAGACGCATCCCTGGCCGAATCCCTGGAGTACAACGCAGCCAGATCCAGCATGATCGTCCCGTCCGAGGACCTGGGCGAGGCCATTAATTCCTATCTGGAAAAGCGAAAAGGGGATTTTAAGGGGAAGTAAAGCGTAGGGAATCAGAGGACAGAGGACGGAAGACGGAGGACAGAGGACGGCGGCTAAAGCCGTTCCTGCAGCACAGTACCCGCGCAGTCCAACGCCACCGTAGGAGCGGTTTCAACCGCGATATGAAAAGGTGGTTTGATATTATTTGGTAATATATTGGAAATCCTACTTGCCGCGTAGAAGCTGGCCTATAGCAAAGTTGGGTTTTCCTGTCTAACAAGTTTCTCTGTGATCTCTGCGTGCTCTGTGTGAGATATTTTTTTTGCGGCCTGTGGGTAACGTGGCAAACCGAAAAATCAATCAACAGAAACCGAGGTAACCATGAAAACAGTCAAAGCAAACGGAATCGACATTGCATATCGTATCGACGGGTCCGGAGACCCGCTCATTCTCATCGGCGGTTTCACCATGGTCAAGGAATCCTGGGGCCTTCAGGTCGCGGATTTGGCCAAGCGTTTTCGGGTGATCACGTTCGACAACCGCGGCGTGGGAGGAAGCACCGCCCCGGCCGAACCTTTCACCATCGCCGACATGGCCGCGGACACCATCGGTCTCATGGACGCCCTGGATATTCCGTCGGCTCATTTTTTCGGCGTCTCCATGGGCGGGCTCATTGCCCAGGTGCTGGCCCTCGACTATCCGGACCGGGTCAGGAAAGCGGCTCTCGGATGCACCACTCACGGGGGAAAACATGCGGTCCAACCGGAAAAGGAAGTCATGGCCATACTGGGAAAGGCCGCCGACCCGGGCATCCCGCCCGAGGAATCGCTCCGCATGCGGCTGCCCATTATCATGTCCGAAGGGTTCCGCCAAGACCACCCCCGTCGCGTGGAAGCCTTTGTTTCGGACGGGCTCCGGCACATGCCCACCGCGCAGGGGGCAAAAGGCCAGATGGGCGCGCTCAGCAGGTTCAACGTCAGGGACCGCCTGGGGGAAATCACTTGCCCGGTGCTGGTGATCACCGGAAGCGAGGACCGGATGATGCCGCCGGAAAACGCCGATCTGCTTACCGATGGCATTTCAGGCGCCGAATTGGTTGTGATTGAAGGCGCCGGGCACAGCTTCTTTTTCGAAAAACCCGAGGAAGTCAATCGGGTGCTGATCGATTTTTTCCTCGAAGCGTAGTTGCGCTTCGGACATTGGGGGCAAGATGACGACAAGCGAAAACACAGGTCTCATGAACGGCCACCGCGTGCTGGATCTCACCGATGAGAAGGGGGTCCTGTGCGGCAAAATCCTAGCGGATCTCGGCGCCGACGTGATCAAAGTGGAAAGGCCCGGGGGGGACAAAGCCCGACGCATAGGCCCTTTTTACAAGGATCTCAACGACCTCGAAAAGAGCCTGTTCTGGTTTTACACCAACCTGAACAAGCGGGGCATCACCCTTGACCTCGAGACTGCGGAAGGGCGGGACATCTTCAAGAGACTGTTGCCCGCGACCCACGTGATCATCGAGTCGTTTGAACCGGGGTATATGGAAAGCATAGGCCTCGGGTACCGCGAAATTGAAACATGCAACCCCGCCGTCATCATGACGTCGATTTCGCCTTTTGGCCGGGAAGGCCCCTATGCTCATTATAAGGCAACGGATCTCGTGGGATGCTCCATGGGGGGAATGGTTCGAATTTTCGGCGAGCCCGACAAGGCTCCCGTTCGAATCAGCCTCCCACAGTTCTTTTTCCTGGGTTCCGCCCATGCCGCCGCCGGCACCGCAATAGCCCTGTATCACAGCCAACTCACCGGCCAGGGGCAGTGTGTCGATGTTTCCTGCCAGGAAGCCGCGGCCAAATCGCTGATGGACGTGAGCCAGCGGTGGGACGTCGGGCGAACGAATATCAAGGGGACAGGGGGCTGGATCATTACCCCTCGTCCGGAGCCTCTGGGTGATCTCCGCATCAGGCGCGTGTGGAAATGCAAGGACGGGCACGCTGTGCTCTTCTTTGCCGGCGG
>JAFDKD010000559.1 GCA_019307165.1 Deltaproteobacteria bacterium
GTGCAATGTCCAAGTCCTGTAAGTGATGCACCCATTAGGTGTCGGGTGTCAGGTGTCAGGAAAGGATTTGTTTTAAGCAAACGCTGGAAAATCAAGTGGAGGCAATTTCAGCAACACACAGCGGCGTCGAAGTCTATAATTCCTACTGACACCTGAACACTGACACCTGAAACCTTATTCCCGCATTGGCATAGCCGGAAAACTCTGACCCCCGCTGCACGGGATCTTCGACTGGCCCAGAGGACCCGACTTCGCTAAAGGGCCGCTACGACGGGCAGGCCAGGTTTTGCAGATGGAATAAATCTGATCGGGGTGTTGAAACACCTTGTTTTCAAACGCCTTTCAGCAGTTCCTCCACCGTCATTTTCGCGCCGTTTTCCCGCCGGATTTTTTCGCTAACGGCCCCGGCGGCGCGCCGGATACCGGGGTCGGAGACGCATTGGGATATGGCGGCGGCAAGTTTCTTCGCCGTCAGCCGCGAGCGCCAAATAGGTCGGGGTCCAATGCGTGCGCGGCAAACGCGTTCCCCCCAGTAGTACTGATCCAAAACATGCGGCACGATGATCTGCGGTACCCCGCAGGCAGCAGCCGTGGCCGTGGTCCCGGCCCCACCGTGATGAATGACGGCCGCCATGCGGGGAAAAAGCTGCCAATGCGGGTAACGGCGAATGAAAAAGGTTTTTTCCGAAGTTCCGTTTCCGGTCCCATCCTCCCAGAACCGTGTGATAACCGCCCGCATGCCGTTCATCCTTGCCGCGGACACGATCAGGGGGGCCAATCGGGTCTGATCCGATTTGGGCATGCTGCCGAATCCCGCATAGACCGCGGGCGGACCTTCAGCCAGGAATTCGTCCAGGGCCTTTAATTCCGCTCCGGGTTGCGGCAGATGCATGTATCCGGTTTGAACGGCATCCATGCCGCTGTCCGGCGGAATCGACGCCACTGCACGGTCTGAAGCCACGATCACCCGTGGTCCCAAAACGTGCGCCCAGCAGTCCTTTACAGGTTTGAGCCCGAGTTTCCTGCGGTGGGCGTTCAACAACAGGGTTAGGTTGATTCGGTCTGCGGACCTCGTTCCCTTCCAACCCAGCATGTTGCACCAGCCTGGAAGTCTCTGCCGTTTGAAGACCAGAAACGGATGATGCCTGGAGGGCAGGAGTTGCGGGGTGAATGCGATGTAGCGGTAGGGGATCCCGTTGGCCTCTGCGACGCTCGACAATCCGAAGCACAGCGAGGCCCCGACGGCCATGTCCGCCCCACGAATAATGGATGGCAACTCCGCGAACTGCCTTTTGATGTCTTTGCGGAGAAATCGCATGAACGTCAAGGCCGAACCAAACGAATAGGCCCTGTCCACGCTGTCGATGAGCGCCGTCACATTGCTTCCAAGGGGCCGGTAGGGGCATCCCCACCGGGCCGCCCACTCCGCCTTTTCGGGCGGGCCGGCCAATAGCACATCGTGGCCCGCCGCCTGCAGGACAAGTGAAAGCGCCAGCATGGGCTGTACGTCGCCGCGGGAGCCGAAAGTCGCCAGAAGAATTTTCATGATCGGCCTATGCCGTTATGGGGTGGGTATATCAGGACAACAATCCGGGGATTCATCCTCCATGTGCCGTCCCGGGACCGCCGGCGGGCAGGTGGGCGGGGTACCAGTTTACGATGGTAACCAGGTCTTCCCAACTGGAACCCTTTTCGGGCAGTTTTTCCAGGGCGAACTGTTCGAACAGCTTGGCTGCAACGAACCGGTAACTGCCTTCTTCGTTGATCCGGCAGGTCTCCCTGGAGATCCTGATGACATATTCCCTGACATCGAATGACGGGCCGACCGGTTTGAGGACGTCATCGTCTCCCTGTTGTACGGAAGCCTGGATTGCGTCACCGGTGAGTTTCAGCAAGTAGGCACGAATCGCCTCCACCTTCACCTCGCCGAATCGGTTTTCCAGGTCGGCCAGTTGCTCTTCCAGAAACGTCTTTTCAACCGCCTTTTTTTCAAGGGAAACCTCAAGCCACGACATTTCCTTTCGCTTTTCCCGTATCCGGCCATCCAGCGCCAAAAGGGCCTCCCTGCGTCCTTTGGCGTTCTTTTCTGTTTCCAATACGCCCTGGCGGGCCTGGTAAAGCCGGTTTTCCGCGTCCATCAGCGCCTTGTGGCTCTTGAACGCCGGACGAATGGTGAACACGTAGGCCAACACGGCGCAACAGATGCCCACAACGACAGCCGCCTTCAGCGCGATATCGAGCCAGCTGTCGTTCTCTTTGATCATTGATAACTGCATCGGCGCCCTCACCGTATTTAGCTGAAAATGTTTGTCACGACGGTCGCAACTTAGTTAAGAGCAATTTTCATGCCGTTATCCCTTTCCGGGCCACCCGGCAACCCGCTGATTATACGCCGTTTGCAATTCCTCGCCATCCGGATACGCCATAAGTCAGGTAGGATGCTGACCGCCGGGCCTGCGCTGCCATACCTTTGCACTGCTTTTCTCGCTCGCGATTACGAAGTTTTGATCAACGCAGAGATGCGGAGGGCACAGAGAAATGATTTCGATTTGACAATTTTTGTCAATTTTTCAACAAGCGGCATCTCCATGCGTCGGATCAGCCGTTCATCAGGCGGACCAGGCAACTATCCGGGAAATAATCGATGATGTTCAGGCAGCCGTAGTCCTGATGGATGGTGAACATGCGGTTAAGGTCGATGCCCATGGCGTTGCACAGAATTACCCTGTTGACGCCCCCGTGCGCCACAATGACCACATTTCCGCCTTCATGTTTTTCTCGGATGGTTTCAAAACACGTCATCACCCGTTTTGAAAACCGTTCCATGGATTCGCCCTGCCCCGGGGGCTCGAAATGGAAAAGGTCCGCCTGGCGTCGGTCCAACTCATCCGGATACCGCTCCCGTATTTCGCCCAGCGTCAGCCCTTCCCAGTCCCCGAAATACATTTCCCGCAACTCGGGAAGAGGGACAAAGGGCACATCGTGGAATCGCGCCGCCTGTCGGCCGCCCTCCATGGATCTCTTGAGATCGCTGCTGTAAACCGCATGGATCTTCAGCAAACGCAGACGTTCGGCCGCCTCTTTCATCTGGAGAAAACCGATCTCCGTCAACTCAACGTCAGTATGTCCGTAGACCGGAAAACGGTCATAACCGGCCACCTGGCCGTGCCTGATGATATAAAATCGATTCCGTCGTTTCATGGAATGAGATCATAATGGTCCGGGCTGCCGCGTGTCAAAGGATTTGAAAAGTCGGAAGTCGGAAGTCGGAAGTCGGAAGTCGGAAGTCGGAAGTCGGAAGTCGGAAGTCGGAGAAAAAAATGCCAATGCAATATTATGATGTCAATGCCTGAGTTCGCAAAT
>JAFDKD010000560.1 GCA_019307165.1 Deltaproteobacteria bacterium
TCCTTGGGCGGGCCGCCCTTCAGGCCAGAGGCAGCGCTGCCTGTCCAGCGTAGCTCGTCAGAGCGGAGGTGGGACACCTGTCGAAGATCCCGCCGTCTTTGGGCGGGGAAACCTTATTCCCGCATTGGCATAGCCGGAAAACTCTGACCCCCGCTGCACGGGATCTTCGACTGGCCCAGAGGACCCGACTTCGCTAAAGGGCAGCTACGACGGGCAGGCCAGATTTTGCAGAAGGAATAAAAATACATACCTGAAAGGACGGTAAAGAGATGGCGATCATCGAACAGACATTGGCCCATATCCGGCCGGTTTCAAGTGAATGGCGCATGAAGGCACAGGAACGGCTGGACAGCCTGACAAAACCCAAGGGCAGCCTGGGGCGTCTGGAGGAATTGGCGGCCCGCGTTGTGGCCGTTCGGGAAGAGGAAAGGCCCTCATTGGAAAAAAGAGAGGTCTTTGTATTTGTCGGCGATCACGGGGTGGTATCCGACGGTGTGAGCGCCTATCCACAGGAGGTCACCGCCCTCATGGTCAATAATTTTCTTTCCGGCGGGGCGGCCATTAATGTATTGGCGCGCAGTGTGGGGGCCGAGGTTTCGGTCATCGACGTGGGCATGAAGGAGCGGCTTGCCGGGGCGGAAGGGCTTATCGACCGGAACGTAAGGCGGGGCACAGGCAATATCGCCGTGGAACGGGCCATGGAACTGAGCGAAGCGCGGTCTGCGCTTGAGGCGGGCATCGAGATGGCCTCGCGCGCCCATGCCGAAGGTATGGCCATGGTCGCCACCGGGGAGATGGGGATCGGAAACACAACGCCCTCCGCGGCCTTGTTGTCCGTTTTGCTTCCCGCCGATATCAAGGCCGTGACGGGCAAGGGGACCGGTCTGGACGATGAAGGCGTGAGGCACAAAATCCAGGTGATCGAGAAGGCCGTATCGGTCAATAAACCCGCTTCCAACGATCCCCTGGGCGCGCTTGCGGCACTGGGAGGGCTTGAAATCGCAGGCATCTGCGGTCTTTGCCTGGGGGGCGCCGCGCACAGGATGCTCGTGGTGGTGGACGGGTTTATTTCCACTGCCGGCGCACTGGTCGCCATGCGGCTGAATCCGGCCGTAACGGATTGCCTCTTTTTCGCTCACCAATCCTCGGAAAGCGGTCACAGGGTCTTTTTTGAAAAAGAGGGTATACGGCCCATCCTGGACCTGGGCATGCGGCTGGGAGAAGGTACGGGCGCTGCACTGGCCATGCAGGTGATTGACAACAGCCTTAAAATATATAATGAAATGGCCACGTTTGAGGATGTGGGCATTACGCCGGGGGCATAAGGGAAGGGCACAGGGCATATGGCGCAGGGCACAGGGCGCAGGGAGGTTGAATATCGAATATCGAACAAGGAATGTCGAATATCCAACGGAGGTTGGCAAGGCCGCCTATTTAATTATGAAGAATGGTTCATGAGTTTGCAGCGTTTTGTTGTTAGGCGAATGAGGCCAACAGACTCAATAAACACAAGGAACTCAACAAACCCAAGTGATGAACGGAGAACGCAATAACCGATTCGCCGGCCTGGGCGCCGCCCTGCGGACCCTGACCATTTTCCCGTGGCCCGGCAAAGGGGGGGACCTGGCCGCGTCGCTCCCGTGGTTTCCCGTGGTGGGGCTCCTGTTTGGATCGATCCTTTACGGCGTTGCAACCGTCTTGAGCCGGCTTCCCGTTCCCTTTTGGCCCGAAGGGATCGCCGCGGTCCTCCTGGTCCTCGAAATTATTCTTACTCGGGGTCTGCACCTGGACGGGCTGGCGGACTGGGCCGATTCCATCGGCGCTTTTTCCGACCGGGAAAAGCGGTTGGCCATTATGAAAGACCATTCCATCGGCGCTTTCGGCATGTTGGCCCTGTTCGCGGACCTGCTGTTTAAATGGGTCGCATTCGATCGACTGCTTTCTTCGGGATCCATGATCTGGCTGATTCCGATTTTCGTCCTGTCCAGGGGGTTCATGGTGGAACTCATGACCACACTCCCGTCGGCAAGGGCCGGCGAGGGCATGGCCGGGCCTTTTGTCCGCGAGAAATCGGAGGCGCGTCGGTTTGCCGCTCTGGTGCTGGGGCTTTTGATTGTACTGCCTTTCGGGCCCGTGGGATTGGCATTGTTTATGATCGCCTGGCTCCTGATCGGCCTGTTTCGCATCCGCTGCCGTGATCAATTCGGCGGCATCACCGGCGACCTGCTGGGCACGTCCAACGAAATGGTCATGCTGGCTCTGCTGACGATAATCGCTTTTTCCGGCGCGCGCATCATGGCCTGCACCGGATGGTGCTGGATTTTGAAATGACATCTGATAACGCATATCAACACGGGGGAAGCCCTGAAAAGGATATGGCCCGTCTCGGCCTTCCCAGGGGGCCGATCCTGGATTTCAGCGTGAACCTCAACCCCATGGGGCCGCCCCCGCTTATCCGGGAGCGTTGGTCGGACCTGTGGGACCAGGTGGAGGGATATCCCAGCCTGCAAGGGGAGGGGGTGGCCGGGTATTACGGGGAAATATTCGGGATCCCTGGCGATCGCTTTTTGGCCGGCAACGGGTCCACCGAAATGATTTACCTCATCCCCCGGGTGCTCCGCCTTGAGCGTGTGGGCGTCATCACGCCGTCATATCATGACTATGAAAGGGCATGCCGCCTGGCAGGCGCCGAGGTGGTCCATTTCCCTCTGGACGAGCCGGAGGGATTTTCTCCGCCCCGGCCGGGGCATCTTGAACGGTTTATGGAAAAGGTCGAAGGCATCTGGCTGGGGCGTCCGAACAACCCCAGTGCCACGATGATCCCCAAGGCGCATATCCTGGACCTGGCCGGCCGATTCCCTGAGAAGTGGTTCATCGTGGACGAGGCCTTTATCCAGTTTCTGGAGGACTGGCGTGAGGAAAGCTTCCTTTTCGAGCCTTCCGCAACGAATATCCTGGTCGTCCATTCCCTGACCAAGTTTTATGCCCTGGCCGGCCTGAGGCTGGGAGGCGTTTTCGGCGATAAAGGGGTCATTGATCGTTTAAGGTTCGCAAAAGAGCCCTGGACGGTCAATGGGGTGGCGGACCGCGTGGCGCCGCTGCTGGCCCAATGCTGGGAATACGATGATCAAGCCCGTGCCGCCGTGAGCGAAGAGATCCGATACGTGCAGGATCGCATTTTGCCGCTGGACGGCATCACGGCCTTTCCGTCCCGGGTCAATTACCTTCTGTGCCGGTGGACGCGGACCCCCGACCTGGACGATCCTCTTCATTATCTGCTTTCCAACGGGTTTTACGTGCGCGACTGCCGTAATTTTCCCGGTCTGGAAGCGGGCTATTTCCGG
>JAFDKD010000065.1 GCA_019307165.1 Deltaproteobacteria bacterium
GCCTCTCGCTTGCCCGAGTATAATGGCCAACAGCGGGCGGGAAAAGGAAAAGTTTCTTACACGATTAGACTGGCCGCCCCCCAGGCCAGAGGCGGCGCTGACACCTGACACCTGCAATTTCCAATGTATCTATTGAAGCCGTCCCCGCTTTGAGGTACGATGTCGCCCATGGAAGCATACAAACAAGACCTGGCCAGGACCCTGGCCCAAACCGGAGCCCTCTTCTTCGACACCGGCCTCGTTTTGAAAGACGGCCGTCCCACGCCCTATTTCGTCAACATGGCCATGTTCAGCACCGGTCGTCTCAGCCTGAAGCTGGGGACGTTCTTTGCCGGCATGATGGTGGCGCGGGGCCTGGTGGAAAAGACCGATATCATCCTGGGCCCATCCTACAAGGGAAGCGCACTGGCACTGGCAACGAGCATCGCCCTGTGGCAAGACCACGGTCACGACCTGCTCTACGATTACGACCGTAAAGAGGCCAAGACCCATGGCGAGGCGAGCGGGTCGGGGAGCCTTTTTGTGAACCGGACGTTTTTCGACGGATGCCGAATATTCGTGGTGGACGACGTGGCCACTTCCATGGGGACCAAATTCGAGCTTTTGGAAAAACTCCAGGGGGCCGCTAAGGCGGATGGCATGACGGTCCATGTGGCGGGCATCGGCATCGGTGTCGATCGCGAGCAGACAACGGCCGTGTATGACAAGGCCGACAATGCGATGCTCGATCAAAAGGGCCGCGACGCCATCGGCGATTTTGAAGAGAAAACCGGCATCCCGGTCTTTTCGGTGGGCGGGATCAGGGAAATCGTGTCCTTCCTGGACAGCGAGCAGGTCCCCGTGGTCATAGGCGGAAAGCACCGGCCCATGGACCGGGAAACCCGACAGGCCTTCGACCGGTATCTTGAGACCTACGGGGCGGACAGGTCCCCGGAGCCATGACCGTCCCCTGCGACGAACACACCCCCCGTATCATCCGGACCATCCTGGGTAAAAGGGAACCGCAGCGAATCCGCGACAGGGAAAACACATACCGCCGGGCGGGGGTGCTCATCCCCCTTTTCAAGGAAGCCGGCGTCTGCAAGGTCCTCTTCATCGAGCGGACCCGACACGTAACGCACCACAAGGGGCAGATCGCCTTTCCGGGCGGGCGCGTGGAAGAGGGGGACGGCGGTATCGAAGACACCGTGCTCCGGGAGGTGGACGAGGAGATCGGCGTGTCCCGGGACGATGTGGACCTGTTGGGGCCGGTGGACGACGCGCGCACCCTCACATCCAACTACCTGGTGCATCCCCTGGTGGGGCAGGTGCCCTATCCCTATGATTTTACGATTGATCCGGGAGAGGTGGAACGGATCCACACCGTCCCCTTGGCCGTGTTCCACCCGCGAGAGCACCGCTACAGGCGGGATAGCGTCAATATCGAGGGCGTTACCTACAACGCAACGGCCTACGAATACGAGGCGTTGCTGATTTGGGGGGCAACGGCCCGAATCATAGAGAATTTCATGGATATCGTGGGAGAGGCGTTGCCCTTGGGGGCCGATTGAACAGCGGTCGGAAGACAGAGAAAGCTAACGCCGGAGGTTGATTTTTTCTCGCAAAGGCGAAAAACAGAAAATATCGAATAACGAATATCGAACAGGGAATTTCGAAGGAACAAGGAACCAGGAACGAGGAACAAAGCACAAACCTATAAACGCCGGAATCCTAGCTGAAATGCTCTTGAAGCACAAAATCGATTTGGGCAACAGTCCGGCAAAAAACAAAAACCCTTTCACCCTGCATTTTTTAAAAAACCGCCTTGAAATCCCCCATGGAATAGATTAACTTATCTGAATGCATACCGGTCGGGACGTGGCTCAGTCTGGTAGAGCACCGCGTTCGGGACGCGGGGGTCGCTGGTTCAAATCCAGTCGTCCCGACCATCTTTTCTTACCCCGCAATCATATCAACATATTCTATTCAGAGGATGACAAGGGGTACATTGCCGATATCCCCGATCTTGAGGCGTGCTCCGCGTTCGGTGATACGCCTGACGAGGCGTTGCGTGAGGTTCAAAAGGCTAAGGCCCTGTGGCTGGAGGCTGCACGTTCGGCAGACAAGTATATTCCGCCGCCAAAATATCGCCCGGTTATATACCAGGCGGCATCAGCTTGATATTATAGGGATAATATGTGGTTCAAGCCACATCAGCCGGGGCAACCTCTTATACCTTCCAATCTTCGTGCTCTTGTGGTGCAATTTGTTTTTTAGCAGTCAAACCTCCAGCACCAGCTTTCCCACGCTCTTGCCCGATGCCATGTACCGGTGGGCGTCGGCCACCTTTTTGAAGGGAAAGGGCGTGATCGGCACGGGAGGGAGACTTCCTTCAGCGTCCCATGTCAACAGCGCGTCCATGGCGCTCCGGAACCGGTCCGTATTTTCGAACAGATAGATGAGATTGAACCCGCTCACGGTCTTGTTGTCGCCGGTCATGCGGAAGGGGTTGAATCGGGGGGTGCGAAGGTAGTCCCAAACAAGCTTGACGGGGCGCTTTCGGCCCGCACGGGAGAACATGGAGGCAAATCCGTACACGAGGAGCCGTCCCCCCGGCTTGAGATGTCTGTAGGATTCCCGCAGGGTGGACAGGCCGTTGGCATCCAGGATGAGGTCGAACCCGTCCGGCGCAATGGCTTCCGCCCGTTGCCAGAGGGGCTCGCGGCTCTTGTCGATCACCCAGGCGGCGCCCGCCTTCTCGGCTGCCGCAACTTTGCCTGACGCGCCCACCACGCCTACCGAAAGGTTCCCGGCGATTCTCAGCAGATGGAGAAGGGCCGTACCAACGCCGCCCGCGGCGGAGTGGACCAGTACGGTCTCGCCGGGTCGGCAGTGGCCCACGTGGTACAGGGCGTGGAAGGCCGTAATGTAAGCCACCGCGAAGGCGGCCCCGCGATTGAAATCCCAGGCATCGGGCAGGGGCCAGATATGTTCGGCAGGGCAATTGAGCGCGGTGGCGCAGCCGCCGAACCGGACGGCCCCGAACACGCGGTCCCCGGGCGCGACGTCTCCTGCTTTTCGACCCGTCTTCCGGACCTCCCCGGAGAACTCAAGCCCGGGGCAGAGGGGATACATTCCCCTGGCGGCGGCATAGAGGCCCATGCGCACGCTGATGTCGGCGAAATTGATACCGCAGGCGCGCACCGCCACCTGGACTTCCCGGTCGCCGGGGTCCGGAATGGGCGTGTCGTCGAAGTCGAACGCCCCGTATCCCCCCGGCTTTCGGATCATGATGCGGGTTCTGGAAGAAGACATGTATTCACCGTCTACATAACCTGGCCCTCTGGGCCAGATCAGCCTTATTTGGATACGCCATTGCGGTAATGAGGGACGTGGCTTCGTCAGGTTTAGGTTAAGGTTTAGAGAAAGAGGAAGAAGGGATTTAATTTGTTTCTCAACCTTAGCCTTGACCTCAGCCTATCTGGCCGTTCTCTTATAGTGGCGGCTTAAAAGCCGGGCCTGCCGCGGCGAAGCTGCCCTTTAGCGAAGCCGGGTCCTATGAGCCCGGATCTTTACTCCTTATTCTACATTCCTTGTTCGACCTTCCTTCGTGCGAGACTTCGGAAGGCAGGTATTCAATATTCGATATTCTAAGTTTCTTTTAGCGCCGCTACCCAGACCTCCAGGAGACCGCGGCATACGTCGTCCACGGTATCCGGCATGTTGCCCACGGCCAGGATATAGGGCAGCCAGTCCAGCGACTCGCGAACGGCGCCCACGGTGACCACCTCGCCCCGGTCGGCCATTACGTCGTCCCGGTACTTGAGGGTGGCCTGGATCAGGGCATAAAATACCCGCCGCACGGGTTCGGTGTCCTGTTCCGGGGAGTTGAGCACGCCCGCGAAAAGCTGTTCCAGGTCACTTTTTTCCACGAATCAGACCCTGTCTTCCTGAACAAGACGGGCGAAATGTTCGAAGGACCTGTCGTAGGTTGCTTCCGCGTCGTCGGGAAAACAGCACGCGGGCAGGTCCCTCGCTTTCAAATGATAAGCGATGCACTGGCAGCATATGCCCTTTCTGGCGCACGGATCGTACGTGCAGTTGCACCTTTCCATATTCTGCTCTTTGCTGCATTCCATGGCAAGCCCCGGTTGATTAATTATTATTGATTATTGTTAATTATCGATTAAAAATTGAAAATTGAAAATTTTGAATTGAGAAATTAGAATTTAATAAAATGAAATATTGACATGCCATACTCAGTTGGCATTGTTTTTTCTGACACCTGCCTTCTGTCCTCCGTCTTCTGTCCTCCGTCTTCTGTCCTCCGTCTTCTGTCCTCCGTCTTCTGCCCTCCGCCTTCTGTCTTCCGCCTTCTGCCCTCCGTCCCACCATGTCATCCCTCGTCAGGACCGTTGCCGGAAGGGGCCGGTCCGTTTTGCGGCCCGGCCAGATCAGCCAGAAATTCCCTGAACCAGGGCGGATTGACCAGGACGATATAGATCAGAAACAGCGCGGTCAGCGGCAGAAAAAAGACCACCAGGTCCACCAGCAGAATACCCGCACACAACAGAAGCCGGTAGGTCAGGGACATGGGAAACGAGTCCTCGAATTACAGGTTTTCGGTACGGCAATTGCATGAATTTCATGCACATGTCATGGGAGCGCCCAAATATCGTTTCAGGCCGGGCAATACCTCGGAACAGGCCATAAGGCATCCCGCAAGCCATCATGACCATGACCATTTTCCCCCAGCTTTGGATAATATGGCATTGGAAACTTTTTTCTTGACAAATTTTTCTAATTATTTAGTATGACCAAAAAATTTATGTTCAATTTTTGAACAGTTTTGCGTTCGGCATTTCCCAAGCCCCCGGCGGTGATTTGTGGAAAGGAAAGACATTCATATTCTCAGGCTCATGGGCGAGATCGGCCGGGACGGCAGTCCCAGTCAACGGGAGCTTTCCGGTCGTTTAAACCTCTCGCTCGGTCTTGTCAACACTTTTACCAAGCGCCTGGTGAACAAGGGGTACTTCAAGGTCAAAACCATGCCCCGGAACCGGGTGAAGTATTTTCTCACGCCCAAGGGCCTGGCGCGCAAGAGCCGCCTAACCGTGGAATACCTCAGATACTCCGTCAATTTCTACAAGGAAGTGAAAAATCTGATTTTGAGCAGATACCGTGAGTTGGAAGAAGGGGAAAAAAGGACCATCCTGTTTTTCGGGGCCGGCGAAATAGCCGAACTGGCCTATCTCTATCTCCAGCTGACGGACCTCCGTCTGGCCGGCATTGTGGATGAAGCCGGGGAGGGGGCCGACTTTTTCGGTTTTTGCGTGGAAGGCCTTAACCGGCTCAGCCGGCCCGATTGGGATGCCATGCTCCTTACGCGCCTGGACGACACGGAAGAAGACCTGGCGCGTTTGGCGGACCGCGGTGTTCAAATGGAACGGATTGTGACGCTATGATGACGCCTGAGGGAAAATGGTACGCCATTCACACGCGCAGCCATTTCGAGCAGAAGGTATACGACGGGCTGACGGGAAAGTCGCTGGAGGCCTTTTTCCCCAGGATACAGGTCATGAGCCGGAGGAAGGACCGCCGAAAAAAGATCCTCGTGCCCATGCTGCCGGGCTACGTGTTCGTCCGCACGGCCCTCGAGCCCGAAGCGTACTGGCGGATCATCAAAACGGTGGGGGTGGTCCGGATGGTGGGATTCAGGGGAAACGTGGTCTCCGCCCGGGATGAGGAGATCGGGTCGCTGATGATCCTGGACTGTACGGACCGCACGGTTCAAAACCAGGCCTACATCAAGGCTGGGGACCGGGTGATGATTATGGACGGCCCGTTCAAAGGGCTGGCCGGCTACTATCTCAGGCACAAGGGTAGTTCTGACAGGGTGGTCGTCTCGGTTGAACTGCTGCGGCGTTCGCTGGCCGTGGAAATCGAGGACTGGGCCCTGGAAAAGGTGTCTTGATTCGGGGGCGCGACACTATTCGTGAGCGTAATCGTAATCGGTTTAGATTTCAGTCAATTATGAGTACGAATCGCCGTAGGGCGGGATTTTACATCCCGCCAATGAGACCGCAGGGTACGACCGATCTGCGGCGGCATATAAAATGCCGCCCTACAACCTGTCGACCAGTCGGCTGATAGCCGTGTGCCGAAATGTCCCGATCGGGTGTTTTCGCCCGATTGACGGCATCGAATTTATGCGTGATGTAAGGCAGTTGGATGAATGGAAGCGTCGGGCCGGCCGGAGAAGTGCCGGGAACCGAAGGGGCGGAGCTGTGCCCTCTGTGCCTCTACTGGTAAGTTACAGTTTATTCCATCTGCAAAACCTGGTCCTCTGGGTCAGGTCAGAGTTTTGTGGCTACATGCCATACCGGAAATGCGGACCATGGCTTCGCCAGGTTGAGGTTTAGGTTGAGGTTGAGAGAAAGAGGAAAAAGAATTCAATTTGTTTCTTAACCTTAGCCTTAACCTCAGCCTATCTTTCCGGCCCCCTATGGGGGCGGCCTCAAAGCCGGGTCCTATGGACCCGGATCTTTACTGTATTTCTCTTAAAAAAGCGAAAATTTGTCGAAATAAGAGCAAAGAGCCATTTTTTATGTCGCACGGGGAGAAAACATGAAAACACTGATCACGGGAGGCGCCGGTTTTATCGGCTCCCATCTGGCGGAGCACCTGATCGGGCAGGGGCACGAGGTTTTTGTCATCGACAACCTCTGGACGGGCAAGCTGGCCCACGTCGAATCGATCCGGAATCACGAGAGATTCCACCTGGTGGTGGACACCATACTCAATGAATCGGTCATGAACGAGCTGATTTTCAAGGTGGATCACATCTATCATCTGGCCGCGGCCGTGGGGGTCCGCAACATCATGGATCACCCGGTGGAGACCCTTGACATCAACGTCAAAGGCTCTGAAACCGTCCTGCGGCTGGCCAACCGCTTCAAAAAGAAGATATTCATCGCCTCCACCTCCGAAATCTACGGCAAGCATCTTGAGCATTCCCTGTCGGAGGACGACAACCGGGTCATGGGAACGGTCAAGAAGCGGCGTTGGGCATACGCCTGTTCCAAGACCCTGGATGAATTCCTCGCCCTGGCCTATTACGACGAGAAAAAGCTGCCCGTTGTGATCGGGCGCCTTTTCAATACCGTGGGCCCGCGGCAGACGGGCCAGTACGGGATGGTGCTTCCCAATTTCGTTCAAAGCGCCCTGTTGGGGAAGCCCATCACCGTCTACGGGGACGGAGACCAAACCCGGAGTTTCACCCACGTGCAGGACGTGACGGACGCCGTGGCCCGGCTGATGGCCGAGCCCGGGGCCGAGGGCGACATTTTCAATATCGGCAATGACAAAGAGGTGACCATCAACGAATTGGCACGAAAAGTGAAGGAAATGACGGGCAGCAATTCCGACATCGAACACATTTCATATGAGAGGGCCTACGGGCCCGGTTTCGAGGACATGGAGCGAAGGTGCCCCGATATCGCCAAGATAAACGACCTGATCGGGTTCAGGCCCGCCAACGACCTGGACGTCATCATCCAGAGCGTGATCGACTATTTTAAACGTTGAGTCCCGGTTCAAGGGCCTCGCCGTGGAAGGACGGGAAAGCCGTTGACGCATCAAATCAAAACAGCCGTGGTGGGGGCCGGATACTGGGGGAAAAACCTGGTCCGGAATTTCGCCGCCACCGGTTCGCTGGCATGCATTTGCGATCGGGGCGAGGAGGTCCTGGAGACCTTTGCGGCCGGATATCCCGACGTTACACGGACCCGTTCCTACCGTTCGGTCCTGGAGGACAACGCCGTGGATGCCGTGGCCGTGGCCACGCCCGCCGAAACCCATTTCAGCATGGTGAAGGAGGCCCTTCAGGCCGACAAACACGTTTTCGTGGAAAAACCCATCGCCCTGAAGCACAGGCAGGGAGAGGAACTTCTTAACCTGGCCCGGGAGCGGAAACGGGTGCTTATGGTGGGGCATCTGCTCCAGTACCACCCGGCGGTGGTAAGGCTGAAACAGCTGGCCTCGGACGGCGAGTTGGGCAAGCTCCAGTACATCTACTCCAAC
This sequence comes from Deltaproteobacteria bacterium, assembly GCA_019307165.1. Taxonomy (GTDB): domain Bacteria; phylum Desulfobacterota; class DSM-4660; order Desulfatiglandales; family Desulfatiglandaceae; genus JAFDKD01. The sequence goes on from JAFDKD010000065.1 coordinate 8,062, forward strand.
CGGCTGAATCTGGGGAAAATTCGCAGGGAGGAGAATATCCTGTGGAGCTTCGCCCCGCACGACATCTCCGTCATCCTGTCCCTGACCAACGAGATGCCCCATCGCGTGATCAGCACCGGGGCCAACTACCTCCATCCCGATCTGGCCGATGTCACCCTGAGCAGCCTTTCCTTCCCCTCCGGCATCCGTTCCCACGTGTTTGTCAGCTGGCTCCACCCTTACAAGGAGCAGAGGTTGGTGGTCGTGGGCGACCGGAAGATGGCCCTGTTCAATGACGTGGAACCCCGGGACAAACTCCTTTTATACCCCCACAAAATCGAATGGAAATCACAGGTTCCGGTCCCGGAAAAAGGGGAAGCCGACGTCATTCCTATTGAGGAGAAAGAACCCCTGCTGGAGGAATGCCGACACTTCCTCGACTGCATTCGGGAGGACCGGGTCCCCCGCACGGATGGTGAAGAAGCATTGCGGGTGCTTCGGGTGCTCGATGCCTGCCAGCGATCTCTGGAGCAGGACGGCAGGCCTATTCTCTTGCAGGAGGAGGCCGACGCCCCCTGCGGTCCCGAGGTCCACGTCCATGAGACGGCAGTGGTCGATCCCGGATGCGACATCGGCAAAGGGACAAAGATCTGGCACTTCTCCCATGTGCTTTCCGGCAGCCGGATCGGTCGGAACTGCAATATCGGGCAGAACGTGGTGATCGGTCCCGACGTCGTCGTGGGGGAAGGCGTGAAAATCCAGAACAACGTTTCCGTGTACAACGGCGTCACTCTGGAAAAGGGCGTATTCTGCGGGCCTTCGGTCGTGTTCACCAATGTTTACAATCCGAGAAGCCACATCCCGCGGATGAAGGACATTCGGCCCACGTTGGTCCGGGAAGGGGCTACCCTGGGGGCCAACTGCACAATCGTGTGCGGTCACGCCATAGGTCGGTACGCCTTTGTAGGCGCCGGCGCGGTGGTGCTGGAAGACGTTCCGGATTTCGCCCTTGCGGCGGGCAACCCCGCCACGGTCAAGGGATGGGTTTGCGCGTGCGGGGCCCGGCTTCAATTTCATGACGGCCGGGCCCGGTGCGGGGCATGCGGCGCATCATATCGGAAAACCGACCAGGGCGTGACGGCTGAGTGAAGAGCTTGCGCCCATCCATAAACGACGGAAGAGGCACTTTATAAATTGACGATTCAAAATGGAATAAACGCGTCATGAACAACATAACTTTCCAGGATTATCCCAAGGAGCCGGTGGACCTCGACAACCTCCCCGTGCCCTTCATGAAGAATGCCAGATTCGTTCCACTGAGCACGGACGGGAACGTGCTTTTCATCGCCATGGCGAACCCGGGCGATAACAACACCATCGACGCCCTCAAA
>JAFDKD010000561.1 GCA_019307165.1 Deltaproteobacteria bacterium
TATGGATGAGGATACTTGAATTAAAAAAATGGACAGGTCAATTTTTTTAATCATGCATACTCATCTCATTTCAACAATCCGTACAACCGGCAGTGATCTTCTTTGCGGCTTTGCGACTTTGCGCGAGATATGTTCTTAATCCTTTTTATCCTGTGATCCTGTCTAACTTGTTTTCTCAGTGTTATCCGTGGTTAATGTTTTTCGTGTTTTTCTTGTTTTTCGTGGTCAAAATATCTTAGTCTTTCCTAAAATGCTCAAAAATCCGTCTCGCAAGGGGCACGCTGATACCCGAAACCGCGGTCAAATCGTCCACCCCAGCCTTGGTAATCGAACGCATATCTTTGAAATGACGTAATAATTCACCCTTTCTCGACGCTCCGACACCGGGAATGAGGTCCAGCCGGGATTCGGTCATTTCCCGACTTCTCAGTTTTCGGTGATGGGTTATGGCACGTCGATGGGCCTCGTCCCGGATCCGCATCAACAGCAAGAGCACCGGGTGATCGGGACCGAGGCTCACGGGATTTTTTCTGCCGCGTACGTAGCATTTCTCGTGGGTTTCATTGAGCCGGGGATCGGGTTTGGCTATGGCCACCACCGCGGGGAGTTCCTCTTCCGAGCCGTGGGCCCCGCCCTGTTCCGCAGAAACCCGGTCGCGCCTCAAGGCGCCCCAAACGGCCGATAGATGTCCTTTTCCGCCATCCACAAGGAAGAGATCGGGCAATTGCCCCTTTGCCGTTCGTCTCAGGACCAGTTCGGCCATCATGCCATAGTCATCGATTCCCTCCACTTCCTTAATCTTATAGTTGCGGTAGCCCCCGCGGTGGGGCGTCCCGTCCACAAAGGACACCACCGTGCCCACGGCCTGACCGCCCCGGAGGTTTGAAATATCCAGGCCTTCGATGACCCGCGGCCGCCGATCAAGACCGAAAACCTGCTGCATCCGCCCCATGAGTTCCTGTTCCAGGGGCCCCTGTTCAGCCTCCAGGCGATTTTCCGCATTGGCCAGGGCCAAGTCCACCAGTCGGCGCTTTTCGCCCCTTACCGGCCGATGAATGGTCACCCGCCTGCCTGCAGTATCCGACAACCAGTCCCCGATGGCCGTACCCTCCTCGATCCGTTCCGAAATCGGGATCTGCCTGGGGATAAAGGTTTCCCGCGCATAAAACTGCTTTAAAAACGCCTCGCACACTTCGGCGCTTGAACTGTTTGCGTCGCGGAACAGATAATCGCGGCTGCCGACCAGGCAGCCCTTTCGGACAAACAGAATCACCAACTGGTGGCGTTCTTTTTTCCGTAAAATGCCGATCACATCCATATCTTCCATCCGGGGAGATACCACATGCTGGCGTTCAACCGTCTTTTCAACAGCCTTGATCTGGTCTCGGATGCGCGCGGCCTTTTCAAAATCCAGTCGATGCGACGCCTCCGCCATTTCTTTTTGCAGTTGCGCCGTCAGTTCGCGGCTCCGTCCCTCCAGGAACAAAATTACCTGCCTGACCATCCGTTGGTATTCCTTCTGAGGAACGTCCCGGCTGCAGGCCCCCATGCAGAGGCCCATCTGGAAATTAAGGCACGGTCTGTTTCGCTTGGGAAGCCCCCGGCCCTTGCATTTCCTGATCTGAAAAACCCGTTCCACCACCTTGAGAGTGCTGCGGACCGCCTGGGCCGATGAAAAGGGGCCGAAATAACGGGCGCCGTCTTTTTTGAATCTCCTGGCAATGCTCAGACGCGGGTAGGGTTCATCAACGCTGAGACGGAGGCAGGGAAACTGCTTATCATCCCGAAGGATGATGTTATAGCGGGGCATGAACTTCTTGACAAGGCTGCTCTCCAGGATGAAGGCCTCTTTTTCAGTCGCCGTCAGGATCACGTCAAGCCCCCGGGCCCGCTTCATCATGAGGGCGGTCTTGTAGGGCAGATTTTTCGGCGGTTTGAGATAGGACCTGATCCTTTTCTTGAGGCTCTTGGCCTTGCCGATGTAAATAACCCGGCCCGATTTTTCCTTGAACTGATACACCCCCGGCCCCTCGGGCAGAGTTCCGGGCACCCGGTCGGAATCGAGTTCATAGTGGTATTTGACGGTTGGGTTTCGCGTTGCGGGTTTCGCGTTGCGGGTTCCGGGTTGCGGGTTGCGGGTTGCATGATGCGAGATACGAGATGCCGGATACGTGATTCGGGTTACGCGTTCCTTCTCAGCTTCCCTTGTTCTCTGCCGTCCGCCTTCTGCCATCAGCCTTCCGTTCCTCCATTCCTTCGTTCTCCCGTCCCACACGATGCACGCCGGTTCTATGAAAAACCCTGGGTGAAATATCTCACCACAAGACACAGAGGTCGTAGAGAAAAAACTAAGGGAGTGATCTGATAACACGGCACTGGATCGGTGAAACCTCGCGGAGCGAGGCCAGTGTGCGCACTGGTATAGATGAGGATGCATGATTTGAAAAGTTGACTTGTCCATTTTCGGCTAATGACGATTGCACTCCTGAAACACATAAATACCTTGCCTTAAGTTCCAGAACTAACCTATTGATATTAATCGGGTTAATAATACATAAATTGATGCAACTGCACATTAAAAATCGGTGAATTCATATGGCAACCGCTTCGTCATGATAACCAGATCGTGAGGGTTGCCCTCCATGTCCAGCACGTAATCCTCGATCACCGCCTCTTCCCTGAAATCCAGTTTTCGGACCCCGTTGATCACGGTTGAGTCCCGCCCCACGACGAGGCGCATGGTCATCAGTTGAAGCCGAACGGCCATGGCAAGGTTTACCAAATCCAGAAGCATCCACGTGCCCAGTCGTTTGTCCCGGTATGCAGGATCCACCGAAAGTCTGATCTTTCCGATATGCCTTTTTGCGCCGTAGGCCTTCCTCATAAGAACCGCATTGGCGACGATCCGTCCCTCCAGCAGCGCGACAATGGAAACCACTCTGTTGGGGTCCAGGGTGCGAACCCAATGCGCGACAAGTTCCCGGTCGGTCAAATCGTGATTCAGAAACAATAGATCATCGTCGCCCAGACGCTTGAACATATCGCACAATGCCTGCTCGTCGCCCGCCTTAAGGGGCCGCAATGTGACCCCGGTCCCGTCTTTCAGAATAATTTCCTTGGGATATCCTTTCAGTATATGTGCCGTTTTATCTTGACGGGTCATACGGGAGCGCTCCTTGTTCTTCGTTCCTGGTTCTTGGTTCTTTGTTTCTGGTTCTTCGTTCCTTTTCAGGATTAATCATGATGGCAGCACAATAATGCGCCTCACCAAAGTGCACAAAAGATATCTCTCACAGAGGCACAGAGTTCACGGAGCGTAAAACCCGTAAGACAGTTGTAAAACCCGTAAGACAGTTGGACCGTCAAACCGTCAGACCGTCCCCACCGTCTCACTGTCTAACCGTTCTCTGACTTCCGGCCTCTAATCTCTCGACTCTAGTCTCTAGTCTCTCGTCTCTAGCAGTGTGTCGGACTTTCCTTGTAAGTACTTGAAATCATTGGGTTGGCTATTTTGAACCACAAAAATAAATGCCATGAAATCAACTGGTTACAC
>JAFDKD010000562.1 GCA_019307165.1 Deltaproteobacteria bacterium
GGAAAATCAAGTGGGGGCAATTTCAGCAACACACAGCGGCGTCGAAGTCTATTATTCCTACTGACACCTGAACACTGACACCTGAAACCTTATTCCCGCATTGGCATAGCCGGACAACTCTGACCCCCGCTGCACGGGGGTTTTGCAGATGGAATAAAACCGGAAAACAGGAGCGAATCGGATGAAAAAAGCGATGATTTTCGTTTGTTTTACGTGGGGTTTCTTTGGTGCGGGACAGGTTGGAGCGGTTCAGGCTGTCGATGAGATGGTCCCGGATAACCAAACCTCCGAAATCACGGGCCGTGCCGCCCAATGGGCGTCCGTGGGCGGCCAGGTGAGCCCCGCGAGTCATCATTCGGAGCAGCCGACCATGCTCATGGTGGGAAACACGCCCGCCGTGGGATACAGGAGCGACAGCTACAAGACCTATCTGAATGTCTGGAACGGGAGCGGCTGGGGAACGCCCGAACCGGACCCCAGTAACAACATGACCCACGGGGCCACCAGCAGCAGTCCGGCCTTCTGCTCCGATGGCAGCGACATCTTTCTGACATTTTCGAAAATCGGCGACTCGGGAAGTTCGGGAGCGGATTTTTACGACCGCATTTTTGTATACAAATGGAATTCGAGCACCCACTGGACTGTTCAGAACGGGGGAAATGAGATCAGCATACCCTGGAATCACACCCTGGGGGGCTCGGACGCCTTTGACCCGAACATCGCCTGCCGCCCCTCGGGCAATCCCCTGGTCACATGGATCGAACAGGAGGTGAGCGGCAGCACCGATGCGGATACGTACGTGGCCGAGGTCACGGCCGTTACTTCGACCGCTTCATCCTCCCTGAGCAGAAACAACACTTCCGGGTCCTATTCAACGCATGTGGAAGTCACCGGCATCACCGTAAACGATTCAGGGACCGCCGCTTACGTCGCCCAGTGGGAGCATCACCCATCGGAGATGTGGCAAAGCGATCTCTACGTCACCCAGTTCAGCGGGGGGGGCTTTACCAATCTGGGCGGCGCCATTGCCGTTGACCATGATTCCAACAATCTGACCGCGCCATCCCTGGCGCTGATCGGCGGGAATATTTACGTGGCATACACCGCCGCCAACAACACGGATTACACGAAACACGTATATGTGAAGCGCTGGGACGGGTCCGCGTGGTCAACAGTGGGGGGCGGGCCGGTATCCGCCTTTTCCTCGGCGGATCACTACGATTCGTCAAGCCCGAACCTGCTTGCCGTTGGAAATGATCTTTTCCTGGCATGGGACGAAAGCGACACCTATGGCCCGTATGCGGTATTCGTGGCCTACTGGGACGGGACGGCCGGTTCATGGCAAATGGCGTCCGAGGCCATAACCGTACCGAGCGCAGGGGATAGCATTGATCCCAGTCTCGCCTATTTGGCCTCTGAAGACACCATCTACATCGCGTTTTCGGCGAATACGGATGGCTGGCATCACATCTTTGTGAAAAAGATCAAGCGGTTGGCCGCCGAAATCACGGCGACCTGGCCGGTCGGCATTCCCCGGTGCGGCGGGGTTTCAGCGCTGTGGGCCAACGTCAAGAACATCGGGGCCCTGCCTATGCCCGCAACCGCCGATGTCTGGTTCCAGGCCGATGGGTCCGGCTGGACAGGGGACCATTGGATCGGGTCTGCCGGTGTATCGGGTCTTATGCCGGGCGCCGCCAAGTGGTACGCCGCGGAGTGGCACGTGTCCTCCGGTTTGCCGGCCGGGCTTTTTGCCTTCCAGGCACAGGTCTGGACGGATACGGCCCTATCCGAATTAAGCCCCCTGGAATGGTTTTCGGCGGTCTGCGGCGACAGGCGGGTCGTGTTCGACTTCGGACCATATGGGGTTTATGCTTATGGCGGAAGCACGTGGGAACTGATCACCCCGACCGACCCGGAGGGAATGACGGCCATTTCGAATTCGCTCATTTTCGACTTCGGCATTTACGGCGTATACGACTATGACGGGAGCGACTGGACCCTCCTCACCGGAACGGACCCGGAGCAGATGCTGGCCTGGAATTTTCAGATGGCCTTCGATTTCGGCCCCTACGGCGTCTATAGCTTCGACGGGACCACATGGACTTTTGTGACGGGGACCAATTCCGAGAACATGATCACCTGGGGGGCGCCCATGGTGATCGACTTCGGCATATACGGGGTCTACGCTTACGACGGCACGAGCTGGACCCTGATCACGGCGGGCAACCCCGATGGAATGGTTGCCTGGGGGCCTTATGTTGTCATGGATTTCGGGGCATCCGGTATCTATTCCTATGACGGGACCACCTGGTCTGCCATCACCTCAACGAACCCCGAAACCATGACCACCTGGGGTAAATACCTTGTGGCGGACTTCGGCGCGCTCGGGGTCTACAGGTATGATGGGACTGCGTGGACCCTGGTTACGGCCGTCAACCCCGAAAAGATGATCGGTTGGGGGGCGTTATTGGTTATGGATTTCGGCGCGCTCGGTGTCTACGCCTACGATGGCACAGGGTGGGCCCTGATTACGGGCACCGATCCGGAAGACATGGTCAGCGCCATTTTCAACTGATCGCCGCGGCCAGATCGGCTCCGGCGTCAAAGGCCTCTTTAAGGTACTCGGGATGTTTAAGGACATCCCCTTCAAAATCCAGCTGCCGGTACAGGAGCGTCCGCCACAGTTCCGTATCCAGAACGTCGAAAAAATACTTGAGGGTGAGCAGGGTGCCGTCAAAGAGCTTTTTGCCCCGGGTGGCTCCCACGGAAATAAACAGCCCCTTGCGTTTCGGTTCCGACCGGCCGAAAGGGACCTTGTCGATCCAGTATTTCTTGACCCAAAGGGACTGGCACCGGTCCATAAGGATTTTGGTGTGGGCGCTGACCGTGTAAAAAAAGATGGGGGAGGCCAGCATCAATCCGTCGCAGCCCAGCATCCGGTCTCTGACGCCCTGGAAATCGTCCTTGATGGCACACTCTCCCTTGTTCTTGCAGCCGTAGATCTCCAGGCAGGGCGATATTTTCAAGTCTCTGAGTACGACTTCTTCCACCCGGGCCCCGGCTTTTCGGGCGCCCTTGACGGCTTCCTTGAGCAGCAACGCGGTGTTTCCTTTTCTGCGTGGACTGCCGTAAACGGCAAGTATGGAACCCATCGAATATTCCATTTGCAAGACCCTATCTCCAGAGCCATGTCAATGCGAAAATGCGGCCCGTGCTTCGCAAGGTTGAGAGTGGCTTCGCCAGGTTCAGGTTAAGGTCCAGGTTGAGAAAAGGAAAACACAAGCGTCAATCTGTTGCTCAACCTTAACCTCAGCCTCGGCCTGTCTTTTCAACCTAACCTCAGCCTCGGCCTGTCTTTTCAACCTTAACCTTGACCTCAGCCTATCTTTCCTGCCCCTATGGGCCCGAATCTTTACGCTTCAACGTTAATCGCGCCGGGAGCGCATTCCTCGGCCGCCTGCCGCACGCGATCCTCCAGCTGAGCCGGCACCTCATCCACCAACACAATGGATGCGATTTTCGCATCGTCGTACTGAAATACTTCCGGACAGACCTTGCAGCAATTCTGGTCTCCCATGCACAGGTCATAATCGATTTTTGCTCTCATGACAGGCCTCCTTTCATACAAAATACAGAAGTTATTCGTTTTTGACCATTATTCCATTGTTCCAACATTCCATTATTCCTTGTGGCCGGCGTAAAAATGCCATTAAAAACCTTTTATTTCAATAAGTTATGCAATTTCAGAGACGTTTCAATTAAAGACCAACATTGCTATGCGAGCCGCATCCACGGTGCGATCCCTTGTAAGTGCCCCGTTCCCCCGTCCCCTCATTCCTGTTCACTTGACCCGCAACAGCCGATGGCCTACACTCCCGGTCAGTAAGCGGGAGGATAGGATATGGACGATTACAGTAAGATCGCGACACTGGAAAACGAGATCGAGGCCCAATTGCTCGATTCCATTTTGACGGAAAGACAAATCCCCCACCTGATGCGCTCCTATCACGACACGGCTTATGACGGCCTGTACCAGACCCAGAAGGGCTGGGGCATTGTCAGCGCCCTGGAGGCGTTTCAGGACCAGATTCTGGAAATTCTATCGGACATGCGCGCTGCGGCCGAGACTGCAAGGGGCGAGGACCCCGGCGATTGAGGCGTACCGTTTCTTAAAAGAAAATATTTTGACAGGATAACCAGACTTCGCTAAAGGGCAGCTTCGTCGCGGCAAGCAGGATCAACAGGATCAATTTGAAATAATGGAATAGGGGAATAATGGAATATTGGAGTTACCTGTAACCCTTCTCCACCAAATTCTACTTGCCACGGGCACACCGCCCCAGGTGGGCGAAGCCGGGTCCAACCTAACGCTGCGGAGCGCTATGAAACCGCATCTATGATCTAATTCTTAATCTTGTTTATCCTGTTATCCTGTCTAAAAAATCAGTGCTTGAGGATAGGCAAGCCAAAGGAGATTCCATGGGAAATCATGTCTTGGACATTTTCATGGCGCCGAAATCGGTGGCCGTGATCGGCGTCACCCGCAAGACCGGTAAAGGCAGCTATAATCCTATCGAGTGCATGCAGTGGTTCGGTTATGAGGGAGAGATCTATCCGGTCAATCCGTTTGCCGACGAAATCCTGGGGCTCAAATGCTACCGGGATATCAAGGAGGTCGAACGGCCCGTCGATCTGGCGGTCATCGCGGCGCCCAGGGAACGGGTCCCCGGCATTGTGGAAGATTGTGCGGCCATGGGGATCCAAGGGGCCATCGTGGTCCCCCAGGGGTTTTCGGATGCCGATGCGACCGGAAAAGCGCTTCAGGAACGCCTGTCAGACATCTCAAGGCAAAACGGCATCCGCATCCTGGGTCCCAACACGCTGGGGGTTTTGAACGCCTTTTCCGGGTTCACGTCCTCCTTCATGTATCTCAAACGGGAAAAGACCCCTGTGGGCGTCATCTGCCAGTCGGGCGTGTTTTTCGTGGGTGCGGCGGTGCTTACGGGCATGATCGGTAAGGGCATTGACGTGGCCAACGGATGCGACATCGATTTTGCCGACTGTCTCGAATACTTCGGAGACGACGACGAAACTCAAGTTATCGTCGTCCACATGGAAGGGATGGTGGGCGGCAGCCGGTTCATGGACGTGGCCCGCAGGTTGGCGCTCCGAAAACCCGTTATCACCTACAAGACGGCGCGAACCCGAAGCGGGGCAGTGGCCGCGGCCTCCCACAGCGGCTCCATGGCCGGGACTTACGCCATCTATGAAGCCGCCTTTTGCCAGGCGGGACTCGTCCCCGCATCGACTCCCGAAGCGTTGACGGATTTCACCAAAGCATTTCTCCACCTTCCCCTGATGAGGGGAAAGCGGGTAGGGCTGATCACGCTTACCGGGGCCGGGGGCATCATCGCGGCGGACAGTCTGGAGGAATGCGGTCTTCGTGTGGCCCGGCTCTCCGAGGATACGGTCCTGGGGCTCAAAGAGCTTTCCCCCGACTGGATGCCCATCCAGAACCCCATGGACATCTGGCCCGCGCTTATGAAGCACGGCATGAAGCATGTCTACGAGTTGACGTTGAGGTCCATGCTGAAAGATCCGGGCGTGGACGGGGTCATTTGCATCGCCATAGCCCCGGACTTGCCGGAAAACGAATTTCTGGACACCACGGGCGTCATCAGAGAAGTAGCGTCGTCACAGCAAGAAAAACCGGTGGTGGCTTGGCTTTACGGCCCCAACCAGTCGGCGGCCTCAAGGACCATTGAACAGGGCGGGCACGTACTGGCCTTTCCATCGCTGCCAAGGGCCACCGAAGCGCTGGCCGCCCTGTACCGGCGCCATAAGTTTTTGCAGGAAAGCGTGTGACGGACGGTCTGTTGGGGGGAGTGGCGGCGTCAAGCCGCCCGTGGCTCTTTTTCCGGGCGCATATATGTTGAAGTGCGTTTTGACACGGGTCTTCCGGGTTTTCAGAGGGTAACAGGGTACAGAAAAGCCTATCAATTGAAACCGGCAACCTTCGTGGTCGTTGTCGTTGTCGTAATCGAGGAGATCATGCAGTTCGATCATGAGCAGCTTGACGTCTATCGGGTTTCACTCGAATGGATAGTTTGGTTTGCGGATAGCCG
>JAFDKD010000563.1 GCA_019307165.1 Deltaproteobacteria bacterium
GCTGGGACACGACTTTCGCCTCCCCACGGTGGAAGTGAGCAAGCAGAAGAGCGTGGGAATTGTGGGCGGCGGCCCTACCGGGCTGACGGCCGCCCAGGACCTGGCCGAGTCGGGCTACGAGGTCCATGTCTACGAGATGTCCGACCGTCTCGGCGGCATGATGAACGCCATCCCGGAGTTCAGGCTCCCGCAAAACACCATCGACGACGATATCAACCGCCTGCTTGAACACTGCCCCGGGATCCAGGTGCACCTGAACACCGCCCTGGGCTCGGATATCACGCTGGACGAGTTAAAGAAGAACCACGACGCGGTCCTCGTTGCAGTGGGCCTGTGGCGTGACCGTGCCCTCGGCGTCCCGGGTGAAGCGGATGCAAAGGAAGGCCTCTACGGCATCGGCATGCTCACCGACTTGATCAGCGGTGAAAAAGCCCAATTGCCTGAAAAGGTCATCGTGGTGGGCGGCGGCAACGTGGCCATGGACATGGCCAGGACCTCGCTGCGCCTGGGGGCGAAGGACGTTCAACTTTTCTGCCTCGAATCGCGCGAAGAAATGCCGGCCTGGGAGCATGAAATCAAGGAGACCGAGGAAGAAGGCATTTCCATGAACCCCTCCTGGGGTCCCAAGGAGATCCTCCTTCAAGACGGCAAGGTGACGGGCGTCGAATTCAAACGCTGTGTGTCGGTGTTTGATGAGGAGGGTCGATTCAGCCCGGCATACGATGAATCGACCACCCGGACCGTGGAAGCAGGCGCAGTGCTCCCGGCCATCGGGCTGCTGGCGGAAAACGAGGAACTGGACGGCCGGGGCATGATGGAGCGAGGATTTGTCAAGGCCCGGTTCGACGGCATGCAGACGGAAGATCCCCAGGTGTTTGCCGCGGGCGATTGCGCCTTTGGGCCTTCCGCCGTGGTGTACGCCATGAACCATGGGCACAGGGCCGCTTATTACATGGAGGCGTATCTGGAAGGCAGAGGAGATCCCCTGCCCTACAAGGTGCCCTGGCGGACCCGCGGCGTGCCCGTGACCCAGGACCCGGATTGGGAAAAACTCCCCCTGGAACCTCAGACCTTCTGTGGTTTTCAGGAGGACAACCCGTTTGCCGAATGCGAAACCACCTACGAGCCCGAGGTTGCCAAACGCCAGGCGGCCCGCTGCCTGCGCTGCGACACGGAAACCGGGGCATCCGATTATCCAAGAAGGGCAAGGGAACACCTGCATGCCATGGCCCGGACCGAACCGGAAAATCAGGATCGGCTCAGGGCCATTGCCCTGGAACGCCTCAAGCCCAGGGACAACCCCTTTCCCGAAAAGCGGCCCGCGCACATCGACGACCTGGTGTTTCTGTCCGCGGCCCTCACCCGGCTGGTCATCGACCCCTATCGCGAGCACTGCGATACCACCACCCCCATCGGGGAAACCATTACCGTGGATCAGCCCTTTTTCTTTACGGGGTTCGACGAGGCGCCGGAGGAAGTACGTAATGCGCTTGCACTGGGCCTGGCCGAGAAAAACTGCGGGTACGTCGGTTTCAAGCCCCTGGGAGAAATTGGTAAATACCCATGGCTCCAACTGGTGGTCCCCGGAAAGGACGAACCCAGTGCCGATGCCGACGGGCTGATCTACGTCGTGGGCAAGGATTTCACCCCGGTCGAAGTCAAACGGCTGCACGACAAACAGCTTTTGGGGCTTTCAGTAGGCGCCCCGGCACTCAAGGAAGCGATCCCCTGGGCACTGGATCGGGAATGGGACCTGCTCGTGTTGGACGGCAGCAGCGGCATTGAAAAACCCTGGGTCGAACTGGAAGGTTTTCCCGACCTGACCGTCATGCGGGACACCATCCGCATCCTGCGGCACGATCTGGACCGAGAAGAGGATATCGCGCTCCTTTATTTCGGCGGCCTGAGATCGGGAACGGACATCGCCAAGGTGCTGGCCATCAACTGCAATGCGGGCATCTTCAATGTGGCGGTGGCCTTCGGCCTGGGAGGCCTGGAGGAAGACGGTCGGATGGCGTTCGACAGCGGCATGACCATCGAGGAGCGCACCGAAGCGGTTCAACAGTGGATCACATCCACCGCAGAGGAAGCGGCCATTATCGCACGGTGCACGGGCAAGACCTACGTCCACAATCTGGAACCCGAAGACATGAGGAGCATCACCCTGGTCACGTCGGAGGCCATGGATATTCCGACGGCGTCCGGCACTGCCGTCCGTGAAGGGTTTTGAGGCTGTCGGAAAGCACTCATCTGCTGCGTTATTCTCGTCCCGCGTCGCTACGACGTACTTGTCGTACGTCTCACTTTGCGGGACTTCGAAAGCCTTGCATCTGAGCACTTTCCACTAGCCTCACCATTAACAAAAGCCGGTAGAGGACAATCGATCTTCGGCGGCATGTAAAATACCGCCCTACAACCCCGCGATGACGAGCACCGCTTCGCTGAGCACGAGCACGGACGGGTTGTCAAAATTACACGGAGTTTCATATGAGAAAAACAATGTCAACTGAACTTGATTCGTCAATATTTTTGTTTTTTAAATTCTAATTTCTAAATTCTAAATTTCCATTCAACATTCCTTGTTCGATATTCGTTATTCGATATTCTCTGTCATCCGCCCTCTGACCTCCGTCCTACTGACCTCCGTCCTACTGACCTTCCAACTCATCATACTTCTTATTGCTCCCGTAAGACTTCTCCACCGGGTACTTTTTCTCGTTCACGGCCAGCTTTTTTCTCACGGCCTCCGACAAATCGATGCCGCACCCCCTGGACAGGTAGAGCAGAAATACGAAAACGTCCGCCAACTCCTCCCTCACTCTTCCGAGTTGGATGTCGTCGTCCAGCATCTCGCGAACTTCCGCCTCCGACTTCCAAAGGAACAACTCTTGAAGCTCGGCGCACTCGATGGAAAGACCCATGACAAGGTTTTTGGGGTCGTGAAACTGCTCCCAATTCCGCGCATCCCGAAACCGGATCACCTTTTCTTTTATACTTGCAATGGTCTCTTGGTCGTCCATGATACTCCCGCTGCTTTGTGATTTCTAAAAGCAAAGGACATGCGAAATCCGGTGTCAACCGCCGAAATGTTACCCTAACGTTGCAAAAGTCGAGGATGCCCCTCGAGGATCCCGTTTCAGCGGGGAGATCTAAGGCGCCAAGGGTGAAGCTGTAGTACTTTACCGCAAACCCTTGGCAACGAAGGAGATGGGGTATCCTCGTCTTTCCCGAAGGGTAACTAAAGGGGTTACCCAAATCCACCGTGCACACAATCCCTCATCGGACTTCAGACGGTTAAGATCCTCGACGATGACGGAATCG
>JAFDKD010000564.1 GCA_019307165.1 Deltaproteobacteria bacterium
ATATCTTGGCATGAGTTCACCTCCTAAACTTTTTCGATTTTAACGCGCGTACCGGCGTGCCGGACCGTGCTGCCGCTTAAACGATCGTAAACCGCCGGGATGACATCATTATTGCTACCGCCCCGGGGAACTTTGCCGAATTCCTTAGCCGCCAGGGTACCATAGGCCCAGTGCCCCTGGCCGTAGCATTTTGCCACGGTACCGGGTCGTACACCTTCCCACAGCTTGGCCTTACAGATCAGACTGCCGGTTTCTGAGGAGATTTTGATTTCATCACCGCTTTCGATCCCCAGTTTCTGGGCGTCAAGCGGATTGATCTTGGCCACGTCCTCCCAAATTTCATCGCCGGGGTCGACATCCTTGAATTCATAATACCAGGAACAATTGGGGGTACGACCCTCCCGGTTCAAACGGGATTTGTGATCGACAAAGATAAATTGAAACTCCTTTTCATCTCCCGCAATGAAGGGTTCTTCATAGTGCGGCACAAAAGCCCTTCCACCCCGGGCCTGGTACTGGCACACCTCCAGGACGTGATCGACTGTCGTGTTGTGCTTTTCAGCATGCATTTCAAGGGCGGCTTTCAGCGTTTCACTGTAGAATTCGAATTTTTTGGTTTTGGTCTTCATGTTCCCCCAGTGCTCACGGTAATGGTAGGGGTCGGAGTTCCATACCCCGATTTTGAGAAATTCCTCCCAACCGTTGAATTTATCACCGCCTTTGTATTGGGACGGATTCCAGAGGTTCTGGGTGGCATATTTGAGGGCGTACAGGGCAAATTCTTTCTCATTGGTGGGGGCCTTGCCGGTTTCCGGATCCTTATACTCCTTGTAATGACGCAGCAGGTTGTCAAATCCGCGTTCCGCCAGCTTTTCGGCGATCAGCCATGGGATTTCGGTTTCGTCGATCTTATAATCCCAGACCGACTTTACAAGCGGTTGCATGAGGGTTACGTGCCGGTAACCGTTTCCGATGGACTTTACATAGCCCCATTTTTCAAACATGTGATGGGTGTCAGGCAGCAAGATGTCGGAAAACCATGAGAACTCGGAAGCATTGGTGGTGATGTGAACGAGGAATGGAATTTTCGATAACGCCCGTTCCCAGCGTTCCGGCTGCCCGCAAGAAAAGGCAAAGTTGTTCATGTAGCCGATGGCCACCTTGATCTCCATCGGATCGCTATTTAATATTCCATCGGCGGCGTTGTTGGTCACCACCGCCGAGCCGGGTTTGCCCTTTTTGAGAGCCGGAAACTCCAGGCGTCCGCGCTGATCGATTTTTTCATGTTTTTTGCCCTTTTTGGCGATATCATCCATGTAATCATCAGGTTTTGGAAACTTCTTGGTGTATTCCTTGTTGGACTGAAGGGTCCCGCCGACATTGTCGACACCTCCGGTCAGCCCGTTTAGGGCATGGCAGATCATGCTGGTGTACGCGCCGCGAACCTGCATCACCGGCCCTCCGCCGACCCAGGAAATGCAATGTGGTGTGGCCTTGGCATACTCGACGGCGACGTGTTGAATCTGATCCGCCGGCAGGCCGGTTCGTTCGGCCGCCCAGGCGACGGTTTTGTCTTTTAATTCGAGGTTCCACCATTTAACCAAACCATGGGTGTATTTTTCCTCAAAGTCCTCTTCGTTGACTTCCTGGCCGGCCACAAAACGGTTTTGCCCGTCGATGAAGTCGCCCACAAATTCGCGATACCAAAGTCCCTCGGTTAAAATGACATGGGCGATGGCTGCAGCCAAGGCACCGTCCTGGCCGGGCTTGATCGGCAGCCATATGTCGGCTTTGGCCGCTGTGGCCGAAAGCCTTGGTTCGACAACGGCGATTGTCGCCTTGCCGATTACATCTCCCCAAACACTGGAGTAATAGGACACCTGCCGGTTGGCTGCCACGGGGTCCGCACCCCAAATAAGGATATACCGTGAATTGGTGACATCGTATTGCCGGTAATTCCAGTATCCTTCAGTGTAATAAGGACCGAACTTTTCGGCCTCAGCACAGATGGCGCTGTGGGAAATATTGTTAGGAGAACCGATGATTTTCGTCATTCGGTCATACAGTACATCTCGCATATACGAGTAGCGACCGCGCATCAGCATGTATTTGTGGGTTTCGTTGTTCTTTCTGAGTTCCATGATCTTGTCGGCGATGGTGTTGAGCGCCTCGTCCCAGGAGATAGGAACAAACTTCGGATCCTCGTTACGTCCTTTTTTCGGGTTTGTTCGTTTCATGGGAGTTTTAATGCGATCCGGGTCATACACTTGTTGCAAGCCCAGATGCGACCGGGGACAGCCTTCACCATTGTTGACTTTTGAGTTGGGATTTCCTCTGACCTTCACGGCCCGGCCGTCGATGACATAGACTTGTTTGGAGCACCAGGAAGTGCATCCCTGGCAGGTAGAGGCCTTCCATTCTCCCATTTCACCAGACGAAACCTCGCCGGCAGCCGCCAGGGCTTTGAGCGAAGGCTTCAGGCCTACGAGTACAACGGCGGTGCCGGTCGCCGCTGTGGCCTTCTTCATGAAGGATCTTCTTGTCATTACAAAATCGCCACGAAAACCATTCACAAAAGATTGGATTTTGTTTTTTTCGTTTTTCATATTTCCTCCAGTTGGTTTCTATTATTAAAAAGGACACGGGTATATTTTGTCTTTAAATTTATGCCCTAAAGCTATGTGGTATCAGTTGTCCGGAATATTTTCCTCTTCGTAAATACTTTTGATCCAGAATAAAAGCTCATCCGGATCGACCGGTTTATTCAGGCATGCATAAATGTATTGACGGAACGCATCCTGAAGTTCGGGATGAATCCGTTTCGCCGATGTACAAAGAAAAGTAACATTCGGATATTTAATTGAAAGTTCTTTAAGATTACGGTTGCTGACGGGTATTGTATCCAGATCCAGGATGACGGCGATACAATCCCCCTCTCTCAGAATATTTTCAAGTTCCTGGATGGAATCGGCAGGGACGGTCAAAAAGTGATGCTGGTTCAGGAATGCACACAGGCTGAGGCATTCTTGAGCATTTACATTCAGTACGAGAATTTTCTTTTTCATCCCTAATCTTCTTTCAAGGGGTTTGCATTTGGCGGGACCGGAATCGCTACCAACTAAAGACAGGGCAAGACCTGTGCCATGAACATTCAAAGATAAAAAATGGGTCCAAAATGGCTTAATGGTGATTGGGGTGTCGACGCTTAGATATGTTATCTATTTGAAATCAAATGATAAATCTTTGTTTATAAAACCAAAAAATGTATCGGTGAGCCAAACAACAAGGTCAATTGATGCGAAAGGAAGATAAGATCGAT
>JAFDKD010000565.1 GCA_019307165.1 Deltaproteobacteria bacterium
ATCCCGCAAATACGCGGAAGAGCGGTGGCTCCTGAGACGGGAGTATGAGGAAAAGGTACAGGCCGGCATCTTACCCCAACAGGAAACCAAGATGCCCCTCTTTTCCTACCAGAGGGCGGGCATGTTGCACCTGGCCTTTAAAGAGAGGGCCTTGCTGGCCGACGAAATGGGACTGGGCAAAACCATCCAGGCCATCGCGGCCTGCGCATTGCTCCGTCGCCTCGGCAAGGTGAGGCGCGTGCTGATCATTTCACCCGCCTCGCTCAAGACCGAATGGGAGGAGCAAATCCGGAAGTTTTCGGATCTTCCCTATCAGATCGTCTTCGGTCCGCGACACAAGCGCCTTCAAGCCTATGCCGGCGCACCGTTTTTCACAATTGTCAACTATGAACAGATGCTTCGCGATTCACTGGAGGTGAATGCCCGACTTGCGCCGGATGTTGTCATCCTGGACGAAGCCCAGCGCATCAAAAATTGGAGCACAAAGACGGCCCAGGCCATAAAACGGCTGCAAAGCCGTTACGCTTTTGTCCTCACCGGAACGCCCATAGAAAACCGCATTGATGAGATCTATTCCATTGTCAACTTCATCGATCCCGCTGTTCTTGGTCCCCTTTTCCGTTTCAATCGGGAATTCTATGAACTTGATGATCGGGGCCGTCCCATCGGTTACCGCAACCTGGATAAGCTTCATGAGCGCATCCGTCCCCTCATGATCCGTCGGCGCAAGGCCCACGTGGAAACCCAGTTGCCGAGCCGGACGGACCGCAATCATTTCGTGCGCATGTCCCCCGGTCAGTTGGAGGCATATCGTGATCATGAAACGAATGTGGCCCGTCTGGTCAGCGTGGCCAAACGGCGATCCCTCACCAGGCAAGAACAGAACAAACTGATGCGCGAACTGGCCATGATGCGGATGGTCTGCGACACCCCCTATATCCTTGACCCAAAGGACCGAAGCTGCCCAAAGCTGAAAGAATTGGAAAGCCTTCTTGATGAGCTGTGTTCCGATCGAGAGGTCAAAGTCGTCATCTTTTCCGAATGGGTCCGTATGCTTGATCTTGTTCGCGAGTTAATTGAAAAAATGAAATTCGGATATGCCTTGCATACGGGTAATGTCCCGCAGCGCCGTCGCCGTGGCGAGATACTCATGTTCAAATCCGACCCTGACTGCCGCGTTTTCCTCAGCACCGATTCGGGCGGGCTGGGGCTCAATCTACAGAATGCCAGCATCGTGATCAACTGCGACCTGCCGTGGAATCCCGCGAAACTTGAACAACGGATCGCACGCGTGTGGCGAAAGTACCAGATGCGAAACGTCACCGTGATCAACCTGATTTCCGAGAATACCATCGAACAACGGATGCTGGAGACACTGGCGGTCAAGCGCAGTCTTGCGGAAGGTGTTCTCGACCGGAAGGGCGACTTGACCCGGATTCCTCTCAAACGCGGTGCCCGTGCGTTCATGGACCGCCTGGAGCAGGTTGTTAAGGCCCCTGTGCCGCCCGCGCCTGTGAAGCCGCACCCCGAAGCGCTGCCCGCAGACCGCTCGGCAGGTTTTGCGGCTCGGGCATCCGAACTGCTTGGGGAACGGCTCGTCGCCTGTGAGGAACGCTACCCGGAGGACGCTGCCCACTCCGTAATCACAGTGGTGGTGGAGCGGGATGCGCAGACATGGCAGGAAAAGCTCCAACCCGTGCACGAAGCGCTTTTCGGAAAGGACAAGATCGATCCGCTCTCCCCCGTCCATTTCCAGGTGATCGACAGGGCCACAGTCGAGGCCATGGATCGTCTGGCCCGGACGGGTCTCCTGAAGACCACGGTCCGGGCGACCCGTCACCTGTACCCTGAACCGGAACGGGGAGGCCATGACTTGACCGGCGAGGAGAGACAGCAAATCGCCGATCTGCGCAAGCAGGGAACCCGCAAACTCAAAATGGCCCGAATCCTCGACGTGGAGGACTTGGGCGAGGAATCGCGCGAGGCACTCCTCAAGGCCATCAACCTATTGGGTCGGGCACTGGCGGTGGAGCATCACCTGCCGGAACCGAAGGATGCGACCGAGGCCCTGAGCGGCCCCCTGGCGTCCCTTTGGAACAATGCCTTGAGCACCCTCCGGGAATTCATCGGCAAGGCCGAGACACCGGTGCCTCTTGCCTTGGATGCGATTCGGTCCGCGGGTCCCGCGAACGGTGCTGATTTTTTTGACCGTGGAAACTCAACAACCCCTTAAAATCGCGCCTAAAGCCGCTCCTACAAAAACAGTCCTGCGCAATCCTACGTCCCTGTAGGAGCGGTTTTAACCGTGACCATTTTGCAAGAGAATGCAAAATGGTCTTGACTTTTTTGCATTTCCGTGCAAAATAGTCACATGAACAGAATTCAGCATGACATCGTTAAAAAAGACCTTGCCAGGAAAATGGTCTTTCTTACCGGACCCAGGCAGGTGGGCAAGACCTATCTGGCCAGGCATTGTAGGGTCAAGTCTACGATTGACCTTTATTATCAACTCTGTTTTGATTGAGCCGTGTCGCGCCCGTTAAGAATAAACTATCCAAATTCTTGGTGTCATTTTGAAAGGTCAAACCAAGACCCCCACGCCCACGAGAGGATGCCCCATGGCAACACGAAAACGCAGGACGCACGCAGAACCGAAAAACAAAGCGGGGGACAATAACGCCCGGGAAAATGAGATCAAGCTGCCCCGCGCCAGTAATTGGCGAACCACCGATGAGGACGAAATTAACCGCCGGCGGGTCCGGGCCAGGGAGGAGCAGCCGCGCATACGCAATCTGACTCCCGAGCATCGGGTTTTTTCAAATTTTGAAATCCATTCCCGAAGCGGCATGACTTACTATGTGGAGATCCGTGACCTGGCGAAGCGGCAGTTTCACTCAACCACCGTGGATTTCCTGATCAACGGCCTCGGTACCTGCAAGCATGTCGAGGCCGTGATTTCCCATCTCAAGGCGCGCTATCCCCGGCTGTATGCGCGGGCCCTGGATCAGGGTTCCGATCGCATCGACATTGTCCCCGATCGGAGCGGGCAGACCCTGCGTGTAGAGCGAGGACTCCACCGCCTGCACGAAAGCCTCAGAAATTTATTCGATTCACAGGGGCGCATTGTGCAATGCAGCCCCGAGGAGGCCCTGGTGCTCCTTCGGAGATCCAGGGACAAAAATCTGAGGCTCTCGCAGGAGATCGACCCGTGGATGCAATCCCGCAAATACGCGGAAGAGCGGTGGCTCCTGAGACGTGAGTATGAGGAAACGGTACAGGCCGGCATCTTTCCCCAACAGGAAACCAAGATGCC
>JAFDKD010000566.1 GCA_019307165.1 Deltaproteobacteria bacterium
TTTTTAAAGGGGGATCGAGGGGGATTTGCCAACGGTTTTAAATCCCCCCCAGCCCCCCTTTGCAAAGGGGGGAGAGTGCAAAAAAGCCCGAGGGATAAGCTGACTTACCTAGTCCGATGAGCTTCGGTTTTCATGAAGTTTCACAAGAGGTGTCCCCTCCCAAGAACGGCGGGATCTTCGACAGGTGTCGGGGAAAACAGGTTAGCTCATCTCCCCAATTTTCAATGTTCAATCTTCAATATTCAATGCCCTTATCTTGGCGACCTTTGCGTTCTTTGCGAGAGAAAATTAACCTCCGCGCAACCTGTAACTCGCAACGCGTAACCCGCAACCCTGAACCTTGAACCTTTGAACCCTACGAAGTTACACAAGAGCTATCCGATATTCGCCATATTACTGCGCCGGCCCGATCCTGCAGGGAATTCCCTTCAAATTGGGCGTCCCGTATTCTTTCCCCAGCCTGCCGGTGGAGGTCAGCATGTTGTAGTTGGCGGACTGCCAGTCATACTGACCGTCCGGTCCCGCCTCCGGAAACCACCACCCATGGGAGGCGTTTACCACCTCCGGGTGCATCCTGTCGGTCAAATGGGCCTTCTGGGTGATGGCCCCGTATCGGGTTTCAATCCGGATGCCCTCCCCCTCGCCGATGCCGTTGGCCTCGGCCGTTTCAGGATGAATTTCGCATTTGGGATAGGGCCGTTTTTCGCGGAGACGCCCGACCCACCGGTAGGATGAATGGAGATAATACCGGCTCTTGGAACCGGTCAATATGAGAGGGTATTCGGCATCTTCCGGTTCGGGCGGGCCCTTGAAATCGGGGAGCGGCGCTAGACCGAACTTCTCGGCCGTGCTCAGGCTCAGTTCCACCTTGCCTGTGGGGGTCTTGAAGCCCTTGGCTTCATAGGCGCGGAATCTGTCCGGTCCCTTCAGGTAGCCCTTTTCCGCAAATTCCTGGTAGGTGAGCCCGGCCGGCCGGACCACGTCTTCCAAAAACCGGCCGTAATCGTCGTGCCAGTGTTCGGGCGGGGAGATCCGCTTTCCCAGTTCGTTCATGATCTTCATGTCGGGCCAGCAGTGTTCGGGCGGGTCCACCACCCTGGGCCGCGCCAGGATATACCCGTGGCCCAGGCCGTAGTGGCCGATGTCGTCCATTTCAAAGTGGCTGGCAACGGGAAGAACGATATCGGCCAGCGCCGCCGTGGGCGTCATGAACAGGTCCGATACGGCCAGAAATTCCAATTTATTCAGGGCCTCGAAGGTCTGGCGGCTGTCCGCGTACGAGAGCATGGGATTTGAGCACATGGCATAAAAGCCCTTGACGGGATAGGGCGTTTCTTCCAGGACCGCCCTTCTGAAAAACGCCGGCGGAATGGTCATGAACCGGGGGATCACCCCATGGGCGGCGGTGATCATCTCCTTTCTTTTTTCCGGGATGAGATCGGCCCGAACAAATGCGCCCAACCCGATCACCTTCGGGTCCAAGGCGTTCACATTGCCGCCGGGCACGGCCAGATTTCCGCACACGGCCATGAGGCAGATAAGGGCGCGGGCCACGTCGAACGTGTTCGTGTGATGCTCGATGGGGTTGCCCCACTGGATGGCGGCGGGCTTCGAGGCCGCGTAAAACCTGGCCGCCTCGCGAATGCGTTCGGAGGGCACCCACGTCATGTCCGATACCTTCTCGGGCGTGAAGCCCTTTACGTGGTTTGCCAGGTCATCGAAACCGTGTGTCCACTGGGCCACGAAGTCCTTGTCGTAGAGCCCTTCCTCGATAACCACGTGAAGAAAGCCCAGGGCCAGGGCATGGTCCGTTCCCGGCTTGACCTGGAGCCACATGTCGGCGCGCTCCGCCATGTCGATGCGCCGGGGGTCCACCACCATCAGATCGGCCCCCTCCTTGAGTTGTTTCAGGAGCATGCTGTTGATCTCGCCCTCTTCGTTGGTGGAGGTGAGGTTACTGCCCCACAGGACAACGAGCTTACTCCGCTGATGCAGGTCCACTACCGGGTAGAAGCCGCACGTGTGAACGCCCGTAATCTCCCTGGGGGCGTGGCACACGTCCTGGGAGGCCACCACATTGGGGGACCCGAAGATGTTGGCCAGCCGAATCAGCACGAAATGCTCCAGCCCCTTGGGCATGCCCACGCCGAACGCCACGCTCCTGGCACCATAGTCCGACTTCAACCGGTTGAAGTTCCGGGCGATCTCGTCCAATGCGTCATCCCATGAAATCCGCTCCCATCCGCCGGCGCCCCGCGCTCCGGTCCTTCGGAGAGGGTGGATGAGCCGATCGGGGTGGGTCAGGCGATCGGGCGATGCCAGCCCTTTCGGGCACACGTAGCCCTGATTTAAAAACCCCTCCGGGTCGCCTTTCACTTTCACGATGCGGTTGTCTTTCACGCCCACGATCAACGCGCAACCGCCATGATCCATCTTTCCGCAGTGGGTTTTCATCCATTTAATGTCTTCCGACACCGTGCACCTCCTCGATTATTTTTTTACTTCTTTCAGCGTCGCTTCAAAGGGGTCCTCTTTCATGAATTCCCCTTACAGAACAAAAACGGAGCAGACCTTCTTATTCCGTCCGGAGGGTGGATAACTCTCGAACCTCGAATCCCCGGGGAACATCCAACTCGAAAAGTTCGGGCGGAATGGCCCGATTGAAGACCCGTTCATTCAATTCCAGTTCAAGGCTTGTCCCCGAGTCGGAATGGACCAGCTTCACCAGACGGGCCGACTGTATGCCGTCGTTCTCGTCGAAGGGGGAGTAATGAATGTCCACCGCATGCTCGAAAAACGAGACCATAACGGGAAACCCGTCGTCGGAACCAAATGTAATGACCTCAAGGATGGCGTCCTTTTTGTCCAACAAGGCGATTTCGCCCCCTTTTGCGGACGCGGTCCGGGTATGCCCGGCCACGATGGGAAACCCCCGAATGAGCGTCCATACGATATCGGGCGCCAGCGGGACCGGCAGCGCCACCCCCGGCAGGGCATCCGTCGGTTTGCCCCTGTAGACCCGTTTGTGATGGAAAACGACCGCTTGCAGGGTCGACTCGTTCATGACGATGTGAAGGAGCGGTCGCCCCCACGGGTGGGTTATTTCAAGTTTGACGCGGAACGGGTCCTTTTGGCCGGCCACCAGGATATTGACATCATCCTCCCCTTCACGGGTCTGGATGCGCAGCCGGCCGCTCCCGAAACAGGACCGGACGTTACGGTGCTGGGTCTCGAATCCCTCCAGGATAACATCGATTTCCTGAGGGTTGAACGGGGGGGGAAGCGATTTTTCCGGGACAGGGG
>JAFDKD010000567.1 GCA_019307165.1 Deltaproteobacteria bacterium
AATTGTTCAGAGCTTCAAATCCGTTGATACGGCATTCGACTTCATCACCGTCTTGAATCGGGGTGGCGCCCGGTGTTCCCGTTGAAATGATATCGCCCGGCATGAGAGTCATGACACTGGAATGATAGGAGACAAGTTCGTCCGGCGGAAAGGTCATGTGATCCACCGTGTTCTCCGCATGCACCTTGCCGTTGATCACGGTCGTGACCTTCAGTGTCAAGACATCCTCGATTTCATCTGTAGTTACCAGCTGGGGGCCGAAAGAAAAAAAGGTGTCGAAACTCTTGCACATGGTCAGGTAGCGGGGATTTCTGCGCAGGATATCTTCGGCGGTCATATCGATGATGGTGGTGAAGCCGGCCACGACGTCGAGCCAGTTTTCTTTGGGGACATCTTTGCACCGCTTCCCGATCACCAGACCGAGTTCCGCCTCCGCCGTGGTTCGTTCGGAAAGGTGGGGAATCATTATCAAATCACCGTAACCGATAATCGCCGTGGCCGGCTTCATAAAGCTCGCCGGGGCGCCCGTGGGGGCCCGCTCGGCCAGGTCCTGGGCGTGAGCCACGTAGTTGAGTCCGATGCCCCATATCTTGGGCGGAGTCCTGTACAGGGGGGAGTACTGAAAGGCACCTTCGCCTAAAATGCCTTCATTCCACCCGTCGATTTCCCGTTGCCCTCCTGATCCGTACCATTCATGCAGCGGTTCCAGTTGGCCTAGCTTGATGAGAGTATCCATACGTTCCGGCCATTGGGTTTTCTGGTGTTTGTTGAGATCCTCCATTGTAACCAAGCCTTTGGACGAACAGATGGTCAATTTTTCCATTTTATCTGTAATGATCGTTGCCAGTCGCATGTGGAATCTCCATTATCAGGGGTGCAGGAAGGTGAGGTTGGTTAAAGAAACATATGGATCGAAATAAGCTCTCCAGCAAGCCCTCCACTTCCGGATCGCCGAAAACACTTTACAGCTGGTATCCTTTCGCGCGCAGATGGTCGATCATGCGGAGCATCTGGCTGACGCATTCTTCACCGGCCACGGCCCCGGGATGCCGGACAACGGCGGTATTGAATATTCCCATTCGTTTGAAGATTTCTTTACGCAGGCTGACTCCGATCCCCGGTTGGAATTCCCAGCGGTTGAGCGGGACGAAATCATAGAAAAGCGCGGCCGCCTTATCCATCTCCCCGGCCTGCACCATGTCGTAGAGCTTGACCAGCAGCCCCGCAAAGACGAAGCCGGTCATAATCCCCACAGCTCCCAGTTCCAGTTCCTCCAGCGCGTACATGCCGCCGAGGGCCCCGAAAACCTTGAGCCCCGGACCGGTCAATTTCGCAAGAGCCTGCATTTTGGCGCCCGTGGGCGGATCCTCCAGCTTCAGGTAATTGAGGTTGTTCCCCTGTTCATACATCTTGGCGATCAACTCGATGGACATGGTGATACCGGTGACCGCCGGATAGTCGTGTATCACGAGGGGAATACCCACGGTCTCATCGACTTGAAGGTAGTATCCCAGAAGGGCCGCGTCTTTCTGCACATTGTGGGGGCCCAAAAGGAGCGCATCGGCTCCCAGATCACGGGCCTGCATCGCCATCAGTTTGGCCGGATCCGTAGCGGGAGCGCGGACACCCACCACGAGACCCATGCCGGCGGGAATCAGCTTTCGGTAATGCCGGATTACCGTACCCCTTTCATCGCCGGTGAGCTTTTGACCCTCGCCCAGGGCTCCCAGAATTGCCACCCCGTGAACTTTCCGCTCCGAGAGGAATTGGACCAGACGGTCGATGCTATCCAGATCCACTTTGCCATCGCTTTCAAAAGGTGTGGGGACAATCGGATAGATGCCTTTCAGTTCCATTCTTCACTCCTTGATTTTGCTTGGCTCGCCGCAACAAAACGGTTGGAAGCTGCATTATCTCAGTCAATTATCACAATGCGCGGGTTTCGCCACCGTCCACAATCAAAGATTGCCCGGTGATATGACGGGCGAGGTCTGAGGCGAGAAAGCCGACAGTGTCGGCAATTTCTTCAGGAGCGGCCATTCGTCCTCTGGGGATTCGGGCATTGGCGGCGGCGATCTCTTGATCCAGGCCGATTCCTTGCCTTTCAGCGTTGGCAAGGGCAATCTGGATGGTTCGATCGGTTCTGGTGGGTCCGGGGCCCACGTTGTTTACCGTTACGCCGTCGCCGGCCACCTCACCTGCCAGTGTTTTGGCCATGCCGGCCACCGCCAGACGCACCGCGTTGGATATTATCAAGTTGGGAATTGGTTCGCGGAGCGTCCTGGAGGTGAGATTGATAATTCTTCCCCACTTCCGTTCTTTCATCCCCGGAAGTACCAGACGGATCAAGCGCGTAGCGCTGAGAAACGTCAAGTCGTAGGCGTGGTACCACTTTTCGTCCGTGGCGGAGTCAAAAGTGCCGGGAGGGGGGCCACCGGAATTGGTCACCAGTATATCCACCGGGCCAATTTCGGAAGTTAACTCCTCGACCATGGCAGAAATCTGCTCCCCCCGGCTGAGATCTGTCACATATTTTTTAACAACGACGTCAGGATTCGCCGAGACGACAGTCTCGAATCCCCGGTTTAGAACCTCCTCGTTGAAATCGCACATTGCAACGTTGCATCCTTCCATTGCCAGACGCTGGGCGCAGGCCAGTCCCAATCCCTGCCCCGAAGCACCGATTAATGCGCATTTTCCCGCTACCTTTAAGTCCACACAGCCTCCCTGAAAATGAATTGCCCCTTGTGAAAAGACTATTTAACCTCAGCGCTGAATAAAATAAAGCCCTAAGTTGATTAAATCGCCGGAGGGGCTTCAAAAGCAGCTGCGGTGGTTTTTCCCTTTTCGGCACAGGCGGAAGCCCAATAGAATAGGCCCAGGTTCCAGCAATTCACGAGCAGTCCGGTCTAATCATTCGAAGGTAGGGAGATTGTATGAACAAAAAAGCGGCGTCTCGGTTAATGGTTGTGTTGGGTTTTTTCCTGCTTGGCTCCTGGGCCTTTTCCCAAGTACCGGAGTCACTCCTGGTAACTTTGGCCCCCCGCTCGATCGGGCCGGCCACCATGGGTGGCCGCCTGATCGACTTCGCTGTTTTCGAAGCCGATCCGGCCGTATTCTATGCCGCCTCCGCCTCGGGGGGGCTGCTGAAGACGGTCAACGGGGGTACCACCTGGGAAAACGTCTTCGATCGCCAGGGCAGCGTATCGATTGGAGACGTGGCCATCAATCCATCCGATCCCAATATGGTCTGGGTCGGGACCGGAGAGGCCAACAATCGTCAGAGTTCGTCCTGGG
>JAFDKD010000568.1:0-595 GCA_019307165.1 Deltaproteobacteria bacterium
AACTCGAGACCCTCAGTGCCTTTCGGCCCGGGACGTTCTCGAAATGGCTACGGTGCGCGGGGCGGCGCTAATGGGCATGGAAAAGGAGTTGGGGACCCTGGAAAAGGGAAAGCGCGCGGATATCGTCGTTGTAAACATGAACGCCCCACACCTTTGTCCGGGCTACGACCCTTTTTCGGCCCTGGTGTATGCTGCAAACGGTGCTGATGTAACCCATGTGGTGGTTGACGGGAAAATCCTTTACAGAAACGGCCGGTTCCTCACGCTGGATGCCGAGGAGATCATGGCAAGGGTGAGAGAGATCGGGAGACGTATCGCAGGGGCACAATGAAACCGACGGCGACGACTAACACGATTACGATTACGACGACGACAACGAACACGACAACGAACACCGCTTCGCTGAGCACAGGCAGTTATCAACGCAATATTCACCCACTGAAAACCCGGAAGCCCCTTTTCAAAGGGGGGAGAGTGCAAAGCAACCCGCAACCCTGAACCGGAAGACAGTTGTTGGAGGTTGGAGGTTTGAGGCAAAAGACTGACAGCGGAAGGCAGAGGAGGAAATATCGGAATGGTTTGCCTCCAACCTCAA
>JAFDKD010000568.1:607-3903 GCA_019307165.1 Deltaproteobacteria bacterium
GACTTGATCCGGCATCCAGAAGTAATTGAATTTACTGGATTCCGGCTTTCGCCGGAATGACGTTTTCAAGCGATTTCCGACTTTTTACGAAGCCATCAAATTTGTCTGGGAATATGTTTTCAATCTGCGTTGATCTAGTCAGGCGAAGTGGGGACCGGCCCAACACCGTCCGGATCTTAGACAGGCGTAGGCGCAGATGATACCATGCCGGCGATCAGGGAAGGGAAAACTGTTTGCCACGGGCGGCATTACCTGGTATGTAGGGCCACTTCACAGATCATTCGGACATGCAAGCGGTATTTTTTCAACCGTAAGTTATAGAATTTCCGAGACGTAAGTTATGAGAAAAAAAAGAAGAATTGGTCTTTTTTTCACAATTGTCTTGATTTTGAGTGTGCTGGGTTTTCTCGCCTGGTTTCTGATGACCATTTTCGAAGGCGGAAATCCTCAAATTGCGATCCAGCCGCTGCCCGGATATCTAACGGCGGACCAGAAATTCTCTCTGGTGGTCACGGATACTGAAAGAGGGCTCCGAACAATCAAGGTCACCGTGAAACAGGGCGGTCGGGAGGTGCCTGTATTCTCGCAGAGTTTCCCGTTCCAGGGCCTTCTCAACCGGGGCGGCGTACATCGTCACGAGACCGAGTTTTTTCTCGACCCCAGCCGGCTCAACCTGGCCCAGGGACGGGTGGACCTCGAAATCCAGGTCAGGGATTATTCCCGCAGGAGCGGGGGTGACGGCAATCTCGGGCTGTTGTCTCATAAAATGACGGTCGATACGATTCCCCCGGCTATTCGGGCCGTCAGCCGCATCCATTATGTCAATCTGGGCGGAAGCGGTTTGATCGTCTATGAGACGTCCTCCGATACCGACGAGAGCGGACTTTATGTAAAGGACCTGTTTTTTCAGGGCTATGCCGCGTCTTCCGAAGGCCGGGACGGGTTGTGCGTGTGTTATTTCGCTATCCCCTATAATATGGAGGCCAAGCCGGACATCTTCCTGTGGGCCAAGGACAAAGCGGGCAATGTGTCGAAGGCCGGATTTTATTGCAGGATACGGAAAAAGCGCTTTCGCCAGGACCGGATCAATATCACGGACCGTTTCTTGAAACGGATTCTGCCTTATTTCGCAACCGTCTCCTTTGCGGCGGATAGCGGCAACAAGGAAAAATTCCTGAAAATCAACCGGGACCTGCGTCAAAAAAACGCGGAGACATTTTATGATCTGAGGACCCGGACGAGCGAAGAGCGCCTGTGGGGGGACGAAAACTGGGCCCGGCTCCGAAATGCCGCCACCATGGCGCGGTTTGCGGACCATCGTACCTATTATTATAGAGGGAAAAAAATCGATGAACAGGTCCATCTTGGGGTGGATCTGGCCTCCCTTGCCCAATCTCCGGTACAGGCGACCAATAGCGGGCGGACGATTTTTACGGGGGACATGGGTATTTACGGATTGACGGTGGTCATAGACCACGGTCAGGGCATTTCATCCGGGTACTCTCATCTGAGCAAAATATCGGTCCAAACGGGCCAGGAGATCTCGCGCGGCGAGGAAATAGGGTTCACGGGGCAGACCGGGCTTGCCGGCGGCGATCATCTGCATTTCGGTATCATGGTTCACGGTATTCCGGTCAATCCCATAGAGTGGTGGGATCCCCACTGGGTGGAAGACAACATCCTCAGAAAACTGCGCCTGCTGGACGGCAAATAACGGCGGCCCCGAACGGTGAACAATCTTGAAAGAACAACGAGCCATATTCTCTAACTCGATGGGTTAATCTTGGAACCCGGCCATTTCTTCTCGAAGTGGTTGATTTAATTCCATATTGTTCATGCAAGATTCAGGGAAAATGAGATTGAAATGGCTCCCGGCTTTCGCGGCTTTCATGGCCCTGCTTTCGATCGCGCCCTGTGCCGGCGCCCAAAGGGTGGTCGAAGATCAGCTGGGGCGGTCCATGAGGGTGCCCGACGATCCCGGACGTATCATCTCGCTGGCGCCGAGCATCACCGAAATCGTTTTCGCATTGGGGCAGGGTCACAGGCTGGTGGGTGCTACGCAGTTCAGCGATTTTCCGCCGGAGGCCCGGCGATTGCCTAAAGTGGGCTCTTACGTGCACCTGGATCTTGAGCGGATCGTTGCCCTTCGGCCGGACCTTTGCATTGCCGTAAAAGACGGTAACCCCAGAAGAATCGCCGAACGGCTGGAGGAACTCAATATCCCCGTATACGCCGTCGATCCGCGCGATCTGAAATCCGTGATGCGGACCATCGGAGAGGTGGGTCGTCTCCTGAATCGACAGGAGAGGGCGGCACTTGTAAAGGACCGGATGGCGCGCCGCATTCAAGACGTGACATCGCGGGTCCGGCAAACCGGGGAACGTCCCGGCGTTTTTTTCCAGATCGGGATCACGCCCATCGTGGCCGTCGGCACCGATACCTTCATTCACGAGTTGATCGAACTGGCCTGCGGTAAGAACCTGACGGCCGGTCCCACGCCTTATCCCCGCTACTCCAGAGAACAGGTGCTGGCCCTGAAACCGGAGATTTTCATCATCACGTCCATGGCAAGGGGCGGGGCCTTCGACAGGGTGAAAGCGCAATGGCGCCGCTGGCCGCAGATGCCCGCTGTTAAAAACGGGCGAATCCATGTGGTGGATTCCAACATTTTCGACCGTCCCTCGCCCCGCCTGGTGGACGCGTTGGAATTGCTCGGCCGATTAATTCATCCCGAGATGTCCAAGGAAAACCGTTAATGCAGCATACACCTCGCCTGGCCAAACGGATGACCGGCATCACCTTTGGGTTGCTGTTGCTCCTGTGCGCGGTCATGGCTCTTGGCATGTCCATGGGATCTGCGGAGATCAGTGTCGGAAAGGCATTGAGATCGCTTTTCGGTATCGGGAATACGGACCCCGTGCTGGCGTCCATCATCTGGGAGATCCGATTCCCGCGTGTCCTGCTTGCCGCGCTTCTCGGGGCCACCTTATCGCTCGGGGGGCTTGTTTTTCAGGCCCTTCTCAAAAATCCCCTGGCCGAGCCCTATATTCTGGGCATATCGGGCGGTTCCGCCATTGGCGCCATCATAGGGATTCTCATGGGACTCTCCCGTTTTCCCGGTGTGGGCCTTATGGCCTTTATGGGAAGCATGATCACCCTGCTGGTGGTCGTTCTCATGTCCACGGGCAAAACGGTCATGAAACAGGACGCGCTCCTGCTGTCGGGGGTGATGGTCAACGCCTTTTGTTCGGCGGTGATCATGTTCCTGATATCGATTACCCAGGATGCTCGACTCC
>JAFDKD010000569.1 GCA_019307165.1 Deltaproteobacteria bacterium
ATGGTCGGAGCGAGCTATCAGCCGAATACTATGACGAGATCCTTTTTAAAGGCGGTACTTTTGGTGACATCGCAGTCGCAGGCGGGCCGTTGATTCGGATCAATGCCACCGACGCAGGCTTCGGGCTTCAATTCAGCTTCGTACCGGAGCTTTTCAACGCCCTTTGTTCAGATCTGTCTGAATTCAGCGTTGCCCGTGCAGTGACCGCCTCATCGGCAGTGCCGGTCCTTTTTAACTCGTTAACGGTTCGCAATTACGCCGGAACCTGTGATTACCAAATGCCGGCCTGGATGCAAATGGCTCTAAAAGAGCGAGACAGCACATCGCGGCGATACCGGCTGGCCACCCAGTACGTTAAGTACCTTGATCGCGAAGAAAAACCCTATATACACCTTTACGACGGCGGATTGTCGGACAATATCGGCCTTCGCACTTACTTAAATCTTCTTACATTGATGGGGGATGCATACGAGGCAGTAAAACACAGTGGATTTGTCGATATCCGGCGGCTGCTGATTTTGGTGGTCAACGCCCAGGCGGAACTCGAGCCGAAGTCCGACCATGACGAAGGCAGTTTAGGTCTTACCGAAACAATCATGTCGTCATCTTCCATTCCGCTGAATGAATACACGTTCGAGTCCATGACGCTGCTGCGTTGGCTGACGAGACAAATGGAACAACGGATTGTCGATCACCGTTGCGCCGATTACATGGCTCAAGGCAAGCCTACCGAAGGGTGCGAGGATATCCGGGTCTACGTTGTAGAGGTCAATTTCGATTCATTGCCTGAGGAAAAAGACCGCAAGTACCTCAAGCACCTTCCCACATCGTTTCGGCTCAAGCCCGAGGAGGTCGACAAGCTGCGCTGGGCGGCAAGAGAGATTTTGGCAAACTCAACTGAATTTCAGCGTTTTCTAAATGAGTTGAATTGACTGAAAATATAAAACATCATCCCATCTATTATCTGAAATCAAGAATCTGACTGAGGTTTGAATCCCAGCGGGGATGGAGTGAAATTATAGGGATACATGAAAATTTCTCCATATATTGTCTTGATTAGTGATCACACGAATCCTAATATCATAATTACGTAAATATCTTTCGAGTGACGGCCAAGGACCTGCCCTGCTCCCCGAAAACTGGACCACTGGATATGTTAGAATCCCCTGAGCTTGAAAAGGAGGATTCTGATGAAAGGCACACGGTTCAGTCAGGAGAAGATCATTGGCATAAATATGATCGATGTCGTGTTGAAGTTCTTCAGATTACCATTCGCACTGGAAAAGTTTGTTGCCTTATAACTCCATCCATTTTCGAGACTGCAGCTTTTACAGCTCGTCTCAGAACAGCGCTTATGAAATGCGGCGCTCACTCTTTTCTCAACTTTATTTTGAAGACCATGCAGGCAGGCACCTCCGCACAAGCAAGCTTCGGCCATGATCCCGTTTGCGGAAATACCCATGATGAGAAGCAGGGTAAGCAGGATACGGAATGCTCTTCGATTTAACATGATTTGCTCAGGGGGCTCAGATAATCAGATAAGTGTTATCTTCAATCCATTCAGGAATTATACATCAATCGGAACCCAATCCTCAATGAATTTAAAACCAGGTATATCAAAAATTTAGCACAGTAATGGATCTATTGAAAATCTGTGCCTGCGTGCCAGTACCTCAAGTGACCGAAATCACGCCGCAATAGCAAGATAGATTTGGTAAGCGCAGCATCCACCCACGCAACTCCTCGTCGGCGTTTTCGCCCTTCTCTATACTGCCATCGCCGTCGGCAGTGTTTTAGGCGAGCACCACTGCGGCTGGTAACCGACGTGCCATCAGGGCAAAACTTCGGTCAGAACAGTTCCCACCGACCCCGAAGGGGGTTTGATGCCGATATAGGCAGCAAGTGTCGCGGCGATGTCGGTCGGGGCCACCCGCCGCCCGATGATTTGAGCGGGCACGCTGTGGCCAGCGAAAAAGATCGGAACAAACGTGTCATAGGCCCAAGGGGAGCCGTGAATGGCAGCAATCGATCCGATGCCCATCTGCGCGGCCTCCTCAGTAGAGTGCAGAAACCAGTATTGTTCCGGCACCATGTGGATGTTGCCGGAACGCGTCGGATGAAAGCTGCGGCGGATCTGGTTCTGGATCGGCGACTCGGTAATGCGACCGGCCAGCAGATCGCCGCGGGCCAGGGCGTATGCGATGCCGGGGATCTTCATCAATTCGTCGGCAACGAAACGCTCCACATCGGCCAGATCCAGTCCGGCGGAGGAGATGGCCTTCAGGTTCAGGTAGAGATAGGGGTGGCTGTGGCCGGAGATCAGATCATCCCGGCCGAATTTTTTCTGCAGGGCCTCTGTCAGGGGCCCTTTGGTCTTGAACCAATCGAAAGGGAACCGCCCGGTGGAAAGTCCCAGGGAGGCCATATATTCCGGCGCCTCCGGCGCCCCATGGTCGGCGGAGAGCACGATCAGGGTCTGGTCCAACCCGACCTTTTCATCGATGAATTGAAACAAGTCGGTCAGGGTCCGGTCCAGGCGCAGGATATTGTCTTCTGTCTCCAGGCTGGACGGCCCGAACAGGTGCCCGACGTAGTCGGTGGAAGAAAAACTGATCTGGAGGTAGTCCGGCGCACCGTTTTCGTTTTGGCCCAGCTTTTCGTTTTCGATCAGGGCCTTTGCGAAATCCAGAGTGAGCATGTCGCCAACGGGTGTCAGGGTCAGCAGCAGGTAGAAATATTTTGTGTCGCCACCCAACGGGTGGGGAAATGTGCGGCCCAAGGGTTTGAGGTCGGCTTCGTAGGGCCGGTCGTCCGTCTGGCCGTGAACATACGTAGAGCGATCGTTCAGCAATTCCCACGATTTTCCCTTGAAATCATCGGCCGGTTTGGCGGTGTTCCACTGTTTCACCCATGCCGGATAGTCATCGTAGTAGTAGGTACTGGTTACAAAATTGCCGCTGCTTTTCGAAAACCAGAACGCCTTGCCGGCGTGCCCGCCCGGCAGGATGGCGCCCCGGTCTTTAACAGAAACACTGAACACCCGCGAGCGGCCGCCGTTATGGACCACCAGCTCATCTCCAAAGGTGGAGGACGCCAAGTTGCGCGGGGACACTCCCTCGTGTGCTTTGGGCTCTCGCCCGATGATGTGGTGGCGGTCGTCCTCGGTGTTGTAGACGAAGGCGCTGGATTTTTGATCAATCCAATCATTGGCAATGATGCCGTGCCGGGAGGGGTCCGCCCCGGTTGCCAGGGTCGCGTGGCCCACGGCGGTTTCAGTATTGGCG
>JAFDKD010000570.1 GCA_019307165.1 Deltaproteobacteria bacterium
GGCGGGGTCCTTTACGGGCCATCGGCCTATTTCTGCAAACACCCGCCACGCCAGCACACCGATGACGAGGCCCATCGCATGACCGAAGCCTTCATCAACGGCACTTATGGAGAATACCGGCATGAAGTGTCTGATCATAGCAGCGGGGAAAGGCCCCCGGCTGCGTCAGTGGGGTGATAGTAAGCGTCTCATTAAGGCAGTTATAACTGGAGGTTATTCCCTTGATGGGCGTTTTTTTAATTCGATGCTTTTAAGTTACTCTTTGGGTTAATTTACTTTACTCGGCGGTTTTGAATGGGAAAAACAATGCCTGCAGTTCAAAACATGAATAGTCATTTTTCACGAGTCGCGTCTGTCTATAGACATATACGAACGACCGATGGGGAACCGATTGCCTTTATCAGCGAAACCTTGAAAGACCTGCCGGAAGTCAAGGCTGCAGATGTTGCGTGTGGTGCTGGGCGCTACGATCTGCCGCTCTTTCATCATCTGAATAACCTGCACCTGACCTGTATCGACATTAACGAAGCCATGCTGGAACAGGTCTCGGATTACCTGACGAGTCATGGAATTACCAATATTAGAACGATCAAAGGGGATGGGAATGATATTCCATTGGAAGATAATTCAATGGACTGTGTTTCAACCTTTAATGCCATTCATCATTTTGATTTTGAAGGCCAAATAAAACCGGTAGCTGCCTACTCTAAAGTGCCCGATATAATTTCCTTTACGCACTGCAAATGCACTTCAGATGTTTTCTCGGTTCCGCTCGACTTTCAGGACATTCTAACCCCTCCATAAATTTGGATATATCCCGCCTATCGTGTAAGCTGCGTCTAAACTCCTCTGAGTAACGCGCCCAATGCCGGCGGAATAATAGATTACCGATGGATCAAAAGTCTGGGGGGATGAGTCCCGCATCGGGGGACATTCTTGGGTAAGGTCCACACGACTGCGTCTTTATAGACGACGTGAATGCAAGATGTTATGCAGGCACATCTTTTCCGCTTTCTTCACCGAGTGCCCTTTTTCCTACAATATCCATGAGTGAAGGCAATCCGGTGAAAAGCGGTGCCATGGCTCAAAATTGCTATCATAATGACGGCATGGACCAGATAACCTGACCATAATCCAAGAACGAGAAGGATGAGTCTCTCCGGTCTTCCACCGACACCGACATCGCACTTTTTCATAAATTTTTCAGCTCTTGATCGCGTGTAACTGACCATGAAGGCCCCGGCCATTGCCGCAAAAACCAATGGCCAATTTACCCCCGCAACACCTAAGCTGACGAAAACAACAAATTCGGAATATCTATCCAGAACGGAATCCAAAAATCCGCCAAACAATGAATCGTGTTTGGGAGCAGTTTTGGCTATCAGCCCATCCAATAGATCAAAAAAACCGTTCAACAACAAAAAAAAAGCTCCCCAAGAAAAGACACCTCTTAAAATGAAAAGAGAGGAGACAATTGCGAAGAAGAACCCAACCATGGACACATGATTCGGCTTTATTCCCAGTCCGACTGATGCCCTGGCAATCGGTTGCAGAAGCTTGTGGATCCGCGGCTTTAGGTTGCTCAGCATATCTTTTACTTATCTTGTAGGAACTTCAGCAAAAACTAATCTTCCCTGGCTCCGGTAATAAATTTCTGTGTTTCCAAAAATGCCTGCTCATCGCTCATTTGTCGAGGAGGATGTTTCATCAAAAACGCTGAAGCAGAATTCAGGACGCCTCCCTTGCCACGGCCAAGCGCCAGTTTGCAGTACCGAACCGCGTCAATGACCGCACCCGCCGAGTTTGGAGAATCCTCCACGGAGAGTCGCAAGTCCAAATGCATGGACGTCTCTCCGAAATAGGTTCCCTCCATACGAATGAAACAAATCTTGTTGTCCTTCTGCCAGCTGATGTAATCGCTGGGGCCCACGTGAATGTCTTGATCAGGGAGCCTTGAACCTGAAACGGACTGAACTCCTTCCGTTTTAGAGATTTTTTTTGAATGAAGGCGCGATCGGTCGAGCATGTTTAAAAAATCGGTGTTTCCCCCGATGTTCAATTGGTAGGTGCGCTCGCATTTGGCGCCCCTTTTTCTGAATAGATCCATTAGCGTGCGGTGGATTATGGTGGCGCCGATTTGCGATTTTACGGCATCTCCATAGATATGAGCGCCTTCCTCAATGACATCGCCAAGGTTGACACCGATGCGAAATTCCATCTTTCGGTTCTCAGGAAGGTCAGTGTTCCTCGCTCTGAGTTCTTTCTGGACAACCACCGCGCACCGAACCGCATCCACGACGCTGGGAAACTCCGCCAACACATTATCACCCTTGGCATCCACGACCCGGCCACGGTTGTCTGTTATTAGACCGGTCATAACTTCGCGGTAGGCGTTGATCGTGCGGACGGCGGCCTCTTCATTATCGGGCATCAAGCGACTGTATCCCGCCACGTCGGCGCTGAAGATTGCTGTCAGTTTGCGCTTTGCCCTCTCCTCGGTCACCGGATCACCTCCGCAAACAAAAAAGCCCCCGAGCGGATACAGCTATCCACTGGAGGCTCAACGCTTGCCACCTTCCGGAGACATGAAACCATGGCTTCCTCCCAGAAGGTTGGGGTTGTGCTGTTGGTTGACTATTCAACGAATTGAATGGCGTTTACAGGGTAGCGGATTTAGAGGGGAATGTCTATATATGGTATGCGACTGAAATGAATTGAAATTTCCGATATCTGCTATCAGGCAAAGGTTTGGGATAGAGCCAGGGCGCCAAAGATTGCCAGAATCAATCGCAGGTCCACTCAGGCCTGCGACAATAGGATATATTAAAAATCGACGATTCCGCGCGGGACCGTGGTTTTCCTACTCATTTCCTTCCAGATCTCATGCAGGACGGGCAGCCCGATTTCAGCCGTACGGCTCAGTCCTTCTCTTCAAGCAGGTGGCTGATGAACTGGGGGGTGGTGAAAATTTCCATTTTCTGACGTCTCAGCTTGGCATTGGCCAGGTTGTGCACGCATGAATTGCAATCCGTCAATACGATGTCCGCGCCGATGGCCTCGGCCTCGTCCAGGCGGCGGCGGGCCATGCCGATGGAATGGCTCGGAAAACTGCCCCGCACACCCCCGCCGGCGCCGCAGCACAGCGACTGTTCGCGGTGGTGTTCCATCTCGACGAAGTTTTTGGCGATCTTACGGATGGTCTCCCGGGGCTCTTCATAGATGCCCGCATGCCGCCCCAGGTCGCAGGGATCGTGGTAGGTAACCGTCAGATCGGTGGCAACC
>JAFDKD010000571.1 GCA_019307165.1 Deltaproteobacteria bacterium
CACGGCCAGCGCCAAGGCCTTTGTCAACGGCCTCAACCGGCTGGCCTACATGAAACGGAATCCATCCATATCCCCTCAGGAGAGGACGGTTTAGAGGGCGCAAGGTGCAGGGCGAGGGAAAATATCGCTCCACACCGGGGAACAAGGCAAGCGGCGTTGGGGGCATGGGGTTAAGGCCCATGGGCTTTTTCCCTTGCGTCCGGCGCCGTTGGGTTTTACAGTTTTGTCTGAATGCTGATGGCCGATAGCGCCATCCGGAAGAGGAAATTCCCAAAGGAGAAGGCTATTCCTTATGACTTCACCCATGACCATTACCGAAAAGATCCTGGCCGCCCATGCGGAACGGGATTCGGTGACTCCCGGAGAGCTTATCGAGGTGCGGGTGGACCTGGCCCTGGCCAACGATATCACGGCCCCGCTGGCCATCCGGGTTTTCGAGGAACTCGGGGCCCAGGCCCCGTTCGATCCTGCGCGAATCGCACTGGTGGCGGACCACTTCGTGCCCAACAAGGATATTGCATCGGCGCAACAGGTCGCTTTCACCGCCGACTTTGCCCTTCGGCACGGGATCGTCCATTATTTTGAACTGGGGGATTCGGGCATTGAGCATGTGATCCTTCCTGAAAAGGGTCTGGTAAAGCCGGGCGACCTTGTTATCGGCGCCGACAGTCATACTTGCACGTATGGGGCGCTGGGCGCCTTTTCCACCGGGGTGGGAAGCACGGACCTAGGCGCCATCATGGCGACGGGCGCCATCTGGTTGAGGGTGCCTGAGACCATTCGACTGGAATATACCGGGAAACCCGGGCCCTGGGTGGGCGGCAAGGACCTCATTCTCCACACTCTGGGCCGAATCGGTGTCGAGGGTGCGGTTTACAAGGCCCTGGAATTTACCGGGGATGCCTTGGCCTCCCTCGGTATGGACCACCGATTCACCATGGCCAATATGGCTATTGAAGCGGGCGCGAAAAACGGCATTTTCGAGCCGGATGAAACGACGCGGGCCTACATGAAGGAACGGGCCCCTGCAAGTGGAAGCTACCTCGCCACTGACGCGGAGGCGTCATGGGAAAAGACCATTCAATTATCCGTGGACGGCATGGAGCCGCAGGTGGCGCTGCCCCATTCTCCGGACCACGTGCGGCCCGTTTCCCAGGTGGAACCCGTACCCTTGGATCAGGTCTTCATCGGATCGTGTACCAACGGCAGAATAACGGACCTGCGAGATGCGGCCGCCGTTCTGGCCGGCCGCAGGGCAGCCAAGGGAACTCGCCTGATCGTGATCCCCGGCTCCCAGGCGGTTTATCGAGACGCACTGGCCGAAGGCATCCTGGCGACGCTGCTGGAGGCCGGCGCGGTTATCGGGCCGCCGTGCTGCGGTCCCTGCCTGGGGGGGCACATGGGGGTCCTTGCCGCCGGTGAAACGGCCGTTTCCACGACAAACCGCAATTTTGTGGGTCGGATGGGGCATCCGGAAAGCGAGGTCTACCTCTCCGGCCCGGCCGTGGCAGCGGCCTCGGCGGTGCTGGGGCGGATCGGTTCGCCGGAGGAGTTGTGATCAAATGAGATGCGAAGGACGGGTATGGAAATTCGGCGACCACGTGGACACGGATCTTATCATTCCCGCGCGGTATCTGAACGTATCGGACAGAGAGGAAATGGCCAGGAACTGTTTCGCGGACCATCGTCCCGAATTCGCCGGTCAAGCTACGGCCGGCGACATTGTCGTGGCGGGCGTG
Organism: Deltaproteobacteria bacterium; assembly: GCA_019307165.1. Lineage (GTDB taxonomy): Bacteria > Desulfobacterota > DSM-4660 > Desulfatiglandales > Desulfatiglandaceae > JAFDKD01. Next base: position 1,740 of record JAFDKD010000571.1, read on the forward strand.
AATTTCGGATGCGGTTCGTCCAGAGAACATGCCCCATTGGCCATCAAGACGGCCGGCATCGGCGTGGTGATCGCACGCGGTTTTTCACGGATCTTCTATCGCAACGCGTTCAACATCGGTCTGCCGGTCCTCGAATCGGATGAGGCGGCGGGCCTGTTCTCCGACGGGGACCGTTTGTCCGTGGACGTTGCATCGGGAAAAATAGCAGGCGCGGACGGGGTTGTGCGATGCCATGCAAGGCCGATCCCCCCATTCATGATGTCGCTCCTGGAGGTGGGGGGCCTTATCAATTACATTCGCGCCAAGAGACGGCCCGCGTAAACGGGCGCGGGTCAAAGATCATTGAAAGGAATGTCATGTCAAAGAGCCACACCATAGGGGTGATACCGGGTGACGGTACCGGGCCGGAGGTGGTTGCGGAAGGCCTAAAGGTACTGGGGGCCGTGTCCCGAATATACGGTATTGATTTCAAATTCAGGGAATTCGATCTGGGAGGAAAGCGCTATCTCCGCGAGGGGGTCCTGCTGCCCGATTCGGCGTTGTCGGACCTCGCTCAAATGGACGCCATATTTCTGGGGGCCATCGGGGACCCCGACGTGCCGCCGGGCATCCTTGAAAGGGAGATCCTTCTGAAGATGCGTTTTAAACTGGATCTATATGTCAATCTGAGGCCCGTTGTCCTGCTGCCGGGCGTTGAAACGCCCCTCAAGGACAAGGGGCCGGGCGACATCGATTTTGTGGTGATCCGGGAAAACACCGAGGGCGTTTATGCCGGAGGGGGCGGATTTTTCAAAAAGGGCACGCCCGATGAAATCGCCCTTCAGGAGTCCGTCAACACCCGAAAAGGGGTGGAACGCTGCGTTCGATATGCATTCGAGTGCTGCCGTCGGAGAAACAGGAAAAGGCGGCTGACGCTCTGCGCCAAGACCAATGTCCTTATTTATGAGTCGGACCTCTGGCGCCGGTGCTTCGAGGAGATCCGGGATGACTATCCCGATATCGAAACCGGTTACCAGCACGTGGACGCCCTGTGCATGTGGATGGTCAAGAACCCGGAAGAGTTCGATGTTATCGTCACCAGCAACCTGTTCGGCGACATCATTACCGACCTGGGCGCCATCATTCAGGGCGGACTCGGCATCGCGGCGGGCGGCAATATAAACCCGGAAGGGACGGCCATGTTCGAACCCATGGGGGGATCGGCCCCCAAATATGCGGGGAAGAACGTCATCAACCCCATGGCCGCCATAGGCGCATGCCAGATGATGCTGGCCCATCTGGGGGAGGCGGAAGCCGCGGCCGGCCTGATGGATGCCATGGAATCGGTTACGCAACATCACCTGTCGAGCCTTGAGGCGGGCAAAATGGAGTACGGAACATCCGAGGTGGGAGACCTGGTGGCGGAGAAGATTGAGAATTTGGAAATTTAGAATTTAAAAAAATAGGTATTGACATATCGTTTTAAATTAACATCATTTTTTTGAACCCTTGAACCCTTGAACCCTTGAACCCTTGAACCCACCATGGATGATTTAAACAT
>JAFDKD010000572.1 GCA_019307165.1 Deltaproteobacteria bacterium
CAAATGGGGGCATAAGAGTCATAGGCCGGTTCCAGAAGAACGATCTCGTCACCCGGTTCAAGAAGGCCCAGCAGGGTTGCGCAAAGCCCTTCGGTTGCGCCTGAAGTCACCGTCACTTCCCGGTCGGGGTCCACCTGTATCCCGTAAAACCGATCCATCTTTTCAGCAACCGCCTGTCTCAGCGCGGGAATGCCCGCCGAAGGGGCGTATTGATTGGGGCCCCGTACAATAAACTCGGCCGCCCTCTTTCGTATCTCTTCCGGGCCGTCAAAATCGGGAAATCCCTGGGAAAGGTTGACGGCGCCATACTGGTTTGCCAGGGCGGTCATTTCCGAGAATATGCTGGTCCCAAAAGGCCGGAGCGCTTCAACCACCACCTCTTTGGGCGAATTTTTCGATTCCGATTTCAAGTCGGTCCCTCCTCGTGTCTGCAACATGCAGGTCGTGCTGTGATTCCCTTTTTCGAAGCGAATTATAAAGACAAGACAACGCGAGGCGCAAGGATAAATCGAAAACCCTGATCGGCATCATGGTATCAACTGAATATCGAATCCCGAACAGGGAACGCCGAATATCCAAGGATGACTTCGCGCCCATGAGGCGGTCGGCCGGGGCGCTCCTTCATCACTGGACAATCCTTGCTCAATACCGGACATTCGATTTCTGATATGCGTATGGCTCCATAAGCCGTTCAAAGTCTTCGGGCAGGGGCGCCTCCAGGTCAAGCGGCCGGCCCGTGCGGGGATGAACCAAACGGAGGCCGGCGGCGTGGAGGGCCTGGCGCGGCATGCGGAGGCGCCTGTGGTCCTCCGGGCTCAGTCGGTCCTCGATGAATCGGTATTGTTGAAATATCGTCCACCGGGGTGGCAGGGAAGATTTCCCGGCTTGTCGACGACCAGAAGATGGTCATCTTCGTATATGATTGAAAATGGAATATAAAAATGCTATGTAGAGTTATGGTAAATTGAAATAAATTACCGTATTTAGATGTTTAAAAGGGGAAAAGAAATGGCACGCAAAAAAAAGAACCAAAATCCTCCCCGGACTGAAACCTACCGGCATCCCACGGCAGAGGCGCTGCTGCGGCCCGATGTGGGAACCCAGGCCCAGTTCCGCAAGAAAAAGCCGCACGCAACCTACCGATATGATTCATCATTAGACCCTGCTATGTCGTGGGATGAGGGCAATGAAGCTCGCGAGGAGGGCGAAGGCCTCATCCAGCAGATCCTTGAGGCCGAGTCCCTCGAAGGCGCCAAAGCTGCTGCCGGCAAGCTCAAAGCAATGTCTGCCCCCTTTCTAAACTGGTCCGGCAAGGCTGAACGTTCTGAGTTCGAGGTGCCCACGCTTCCGCTTTTCGTGCATGAAAGGCTCAGTACAAGTGCGATTATAGACACACTTCGCGGCCACAAAAAGGGCGCCGAGCAGCTTGCACTATTTGCCGATCCCCAGCACTCCATTACCGACCAGGTGCTAAAGGCATATGAGTTTCCCGATGAATGGGTCAACCGCATGATCTTGGGCGACTCCATGGTGGTTATGAATTCCCTGCTGCACTATGAGGGTATGGCCGGACAGGTTCAGATGATCTATATGGACCCGCCCTACGGCGTGAAATTCGGGTCCAATTTTCAGCCCTTTGTCCGAAAACGTGACGTAAAACACGGCGATGACGACCATATGACCTACGAACCGGAGATGGTCCAGGCATACAGGGATACATGGGAGCTGGGATTGCATTCGTATTTGACCTATATGCGGGATCGGTTGTATCTGGCCCGTGAGCTGCTTGCGCCTTCAGGAAGTGTTTTTGTCCAGATTTCGGATGAGAATGTGCACCATGTTCGGGAATTAATGGATGAGGTATTCGGTGCCGGCAATTTTCAAAATATCATTTCATTCAAAAAAACCGGCACTCAAACAGACGAAAAATTGAATAGAGTTTGTGATTATATCATACAATATTCGAAAGATAGTAAACGAATGAAGTTTCGGCCACTTTTTGCTTTAAAACAGCCCGGTGGCCCGGGAGGAGAGAAATATACGTTGCTTGAATCACCTGATCGTGAGACCTATCGTCAGATGACAAAAGAGGAATTAGGCAATCCTGATTTAATCCCTGAAGGTTGGAAACCGTTCCGAAAAGGTCCCCTAAACTCTCAGCACTATAGTCCGAAGCGAACTGTTGAATTCGAGCACATGGGCAAGAAATACCATCCAGGGGCAAACCGACAATGGTCTGTAGATCCGGAAACAGACCTACCACGTCTCGCAGAATTAGACTATCTCATTGAAGAAGGAAGAATGCTCGCCTATAAATTGTATTTAAAGGATAATCCACTTTTGCAGATTAATAATCTTTGGACTGATACAGCTTTTGGAACTATGCCAAGGGATCAACTCTATGTGGTCCAAACCTCTGTTAGAACGATTCAACGCTGCCTCCTCATGACCACCGACCCCGGCGACCTGGTCCTCGACCCCACCTGCGGCAGCGGTACAATGGCCTACGTTGCCGAACAATGGGGCAGGCGCTGGATTACGACCGACGTAAGCAGAGTTCCCCTTGCCCTGACCCGTCAACGGCTCCTGACAGCCACTTACAAATATTACGAACTCCGGGATGAATCGCGCGGGCCTGTAAGCGGGTTCGTATACAAGCGAAAGCAAAACAAAAAAGGAGAAGAGATCGGCGGGATCGTGCCGCATATTACCCTGAAAAGCATTGCAAACAATGAACCTCCGGCAGAGGAAGTGCTTGTCGATAAGCCTGAGATCTTCAGAAACATCACTCGGGTGACAGGGCCTTTCGTGGTAGAGGCCACCATTCCTACTCCCATGGATTGGGAACAGGAAGATACCATGCCTCTGGAGATAAAGGAAGATCAGGCGGCATTTGGCGACCGGATGTTGGAGGTGCTGAGGAAGGTCAAAACTCTTCGCCTTCCCGGCAATCGAAAGGTGGTATTGAAAAATGTGCGGCTGCCTGCCAAGACGCTAAGTCTATCTGCAGAAGCAATTGCCAACGGGGAAACCGGCGGGTCTGACGAAATAAGTGGCAAACCAGTGGCATTTGTGTTCGGGCCGGAAAATGGAGCGGTTAGCGAGCACCTTGTATTTGAAGCAGCTCGTGAAGCCCACGGTAAGAACTATGCCCATCTGTTTGTACTGGGTTTTGGTATTGAACCCAATGCCCGGATGCTTGTTGAAAAGTGCAATGATGTAATGGGCATTCCGGCCACCTATGTTGAAGCCACCCGGGACCTGATGATGGGGGATCTG
>JAFDKD010000573.1 GCA_019307165.1 Deltaproteobacteria bacterium
AATGCAAAACCCAGGGCAATGACATATGCGGCGGCGATGCACCAAACCATCATCAGGCTTCCCTTCAGAACGACGATCACCACATAAGTGGGAATGACAAGGACGAACGCGGAAACCACTACGGCGATGAGCATGACAAAGCGGGTATCGCCGGCGCCCTTGATGGCCGAGGCAAAGATGATGTTCATGGTGTCGAAAACCGAATAGACGGCCACGAACCGCAGCAGGACCACGGTAAGGCCGTAAATTTTGTTGAAATCCCCGGGGTTGGCGCGGGCGGCGAAAGGCCCGAGAAAAAGGTCCGGCAGGAAGACATAGGCAGCCGCGATGCCGGTCATATACACAAAGGTCATGTGAAAGCCGGAGTAGACGCTCTTTTCGGCCAGGTCCGGCCGGTCCGCGCCCAGATACTGCCCCACCAACACGGAGACCGCGATCCCGAACCCGATCATGGGCATGAAGGCCAGCGTGTTGATATTAAAAGCGATATTGGTTGCGGCCAGTTCGATGGTCCCCAGGCGTCCCACCAGAAGGATCAACGCCGTAAATCCCGCCATGTCGATGAAGAATTGAATCCCCGAAGGAAATCCGAAGCGACAGAGACGGGCCAGCAGTCCCCACTCGGGCCGCCACCCTTTGAGGGTGTGGAAGGCACGGTTGTGGGAACCCCGGGCGAACAGGGCCAGGTAAGCCAGAAAGGAAAAAAAGCCCGAAATCACGGTCGCAACGGCCGCTCCTTTGATACCCCATTCCGGAAGGCCCCATTTGCCGAAGATCAATGCATAATCCAGGACCAGGTTCACTGCGGTAGCCGCGGTGTTCACCCACATGACCGGCCACGGTTTTCCCCTGCCGGAAAAGAACCCTGCCATGGCCGAGGCGGCGATAACCGGACCGCCCCCCAGGCAGAGGATCTGAAAATAGACGATCTCCTGCTCCCGCACGGCCGGTTCGTGCGCCACCAGCCTGAATATGGGTTCGGCCAGGGGGATCATGCAGAGGAGAAAGGCGCCTCCCATCAGCGACAGATAAATCCCCTGCCACAGGGAAGGGCCGATTCGGTGGTATTGACCGGCCCCGTAATACTGGGCCACAAAGGTATTGACATAGCCGGCGGTACCGATGAAGAGGCTCATGACGGCGAAATTGAGGATGCCGGCCGGCAGGGCCGCGGCAATGGCATCGGAGGAATACCAGGTGAGGAACATCCGGTCGACAAAATGCTGGACCGCCCAGGCCCCGGTGCTGAGGATAAGGGGAAAGGCCACGGTCAGCACCTGCTGGTATCCGGCTTCCGCTTTCCATCTTTTCATTACTTCAAAACGCCGTATTCTTCCGCCAGTTCCCGGTTGTATGCCGCCTTCCTTCCCTCGCATCGCTCGCGCGGGCAGAGCTGGCAGCTGTAGAAGTTTGTCTCAGTCGGGAAATATATGCCTGAAACCGATTTTCTCGGCAGCATCAGCAGGCTCTCATTCAAGCGGACGCCGATGGCTTCCGTTACCCCTTTCAGGAGGGAGAAAAGGGGTTTTTGCTCTTCGATGGGCCAGTCCGTAAGGGAGCCGGGGGTCATGGCGGAAATCCCTCCCAGGGCGTACCGGTCGGCGATTTCTTTCTGGACCTGCTTCCTCACCTCCAAAAGCGCGAGGTTCCCGATGACATCGAAATAGTATTTCTCAAGCAGATCGTCGCATGTGTCCGCTTTCCCTTCCAGCGCGGGGCCCAGGGTGATCACAAATGGAAAAACCCGGTTCACCTCGTCGAGGTTTTTTCGGAGCACCTTGCTCTGAAAATGTTTTCCATCGATGACGACAGCGTCCTCCTGCTTTTCATCCACATAGGACACCGTGTAGACCGCCTTGGGAGCGAACAGGGGAACGGATTCATCCAGAACCCGTTGGACCTGCTCCAGGTCACCGGTTCGCTGTGCATGGAGCTTGGCCGCGGCCTTTTCGATCGACAATTCCACGAGAATATGGTTCAGGATTTCCATTCTTTCCACCCTTTCTTCCATCTGCAAAACCTGGTCCTGTGGACCCGGATCTTTACATGATAGGTTTGAAAACGATCCGCTTTCGTTCGGAAAAAGCCCGGGCCTTTAATGAAAAAACAATTCATTTTCAGTGGGCAAGGAATATAGGATAACGGCCGAAGCATGTCAATCATCACTGCGCCGGGGGGCGCGTATCCGGTTGTCAGTCCGTTCTTCTCATGGTACTGTCGCCCATATCGAAGGACCTATACACAGCGTCACAGCAAATTGCGAATTGCTTGTTAAGATCGCCGGCGATAGAGCTATTTTGAAAGACTGTATTCTGTAAACCGCTGTGTTTGTATGCGCAAGGATTTAGGTCGTTATATATAACCATGACGTATTCCTGCGGGAATGAGAACATCGTTCCTGGCCGGAAAGGGGGAGAGTCTTGACTGCGGCAACAAGCAAACCCGTCATTCCAAGACCGGCCGCCACCGTTGTCCTTGTTCGGGACGGGGCCGAGGGCCTGGAGGTCTATCTGCTCAAGCGAAGCGCTAAAAGCGGTTTCATGCCCGGTCATTATGTGTTCCCCGGCGGGGCGGTCGATACGCAGGACGAAGACGCCCGGTTTTGGCGCGATCATGTGGATCTGGGACCCGCCGAGATATCGGAAAGGCTGGATGGAAACCTGCCGTTGGACGAAATCCTGTCGTATGCCGTGGCCGTGGTCAGGGAAACCCTCGAGGAAGCCGGCGTATTCCTCGGTAGGCGCTGCTCAGAGGTCCGCGGAAGGCTCGCCGAGGTCAGACGGCGCCGATTGGACGGAGGATTATCCCCGGAATGGCTAAGGGAGCTTGTCGATACCGGGGACTGGCAGCTTTCCCTGTCGGGACTCGGGCGATGGTCCCACTGGGTGACGCCCGAAGCAATGCCCAAGCGCTACGACACGCGGTTTTTTCTGGCGTTCGCGCCATGGGACCAGGAGTGCGCCCCGGACGCCTATGAAACCACCCACGGGGGTTGGCTTTCCCCCGAGGCGGCGTTGCGGGGAAACCTGGAGGGCAAGGTGATCCTGAGCCCGCCGACGCTGTCCAACCTCCACGACCTCCTGGCCTTCCGGGACATGGCGGCGCTGAAAACGGAACTGGACCAACGGCCCTGGGGGCCGCCTCGATCGCCCCGGCCGCTGCTCGTGGACCATGGCGTTCTCAACATCCTCCCGTGGGACCCCATGTTCGACCGGACGGAAGACATCGATGCCTCGGCGTTGGACGATACCCCATTGCCCGTTCGCGCCCCTTTTTCGC
>JAFDKD010000574.1 GCA_019307165.1 Deltaproteobacteria bacterium
AAATCAAAAAACAAATCCTTCCGTTAAGGTTCTCTGGATTTCCACCAAATTCATGCGGGTCGAAGATCCCGCCATAGTTGGGCATGGCGCACTGACCCTCCGTCCCTTCGACATTCCTTGTTCGATATTCGATATTCTCTTAGGTCTTGACACCAACGTGGCGGCGGGACTATATTTACGTCACTATTTTCTTAACCTCCTTTATTCCATCTGCAATGGATTTATCGGGGCACGGCTGTAAGCAATTTTCACCGTCACCTGCAAACTATCCTCAGAATCCTGGGACGGAGGTCCGCCGTAACGGATCATCGGCGTTCGGAACCGTAGGATCTCCTGTATTGCAACCCGTCAATGACATGAAAAAGGAGGAACAAGACATGAAAAAAAACAGTTTTTGCGTGTTGGCGATCCTGGCAGCGGCGCTCCTGGCCATTCTTCCGGCCGGTATGGCCATGGCTGAAAAGCCCATTGTCATCGGGTGTCCCCTTTCCACGTCCTTTCTCTACGGTTGGGATGCGGAGCGGGGGATTACGCTTGCCGTGGAAGAGATCAACGCCGCCGGCGGCGTTGATGTGGGGGGAACGAAGCGGCCTTTTGAGGTGGAGGTGATCGACACCCGGGACCTGGAGCCCGGCGTTCCCGTCAGTGAGGCCCTTCTCGCCGTTGAAAAACTGGTGCTGGGAAAAAACGTCGACTTTATCATGGGCGGACCGGTCCGGTCGGAAGCCGCCCTGGCCGCCATGGACCTGCTCTCGAAATATAAGAAGGTCTCCATCTTGACATCGGGCGTGCTGACCCCGAGATATCACGCGCGCGTCGCCAAGGAATACGACAAGTTCAAGTACTGCTTCCGCATTACGGGCGAGGGCAAGTGGATGGTGGGCGGGGAGATCATCCCCTGCCTGTTGGACATCGGCAAGAAATTCAATCTGGACCGTTTGTTCATCATGATCCAGGACGTGGCCCACGCCCGCGGCGGCGGCGGCCTCATCGCCAAGATAATGGCCAAGAAGGGATGGAATGTCATCGGCAAACCCGAGATATACCCCACCGGTACCACCGACTTTTCCATGGGCCTGCTGAAGGCAAGGCGGGAAAAGGCGCAGATCATCCTGATATGGATGGATATGCCCGAGACATCCATCCTCTTGAAGCAGTGGTATGACATGAAAATACCCGCACTCCCCTTCGGTTCCATCATTGCGGCGGCGGAGCAGCCCGGCTTCTGGAAAGCCACCGAGGGCAAAGGGGAGTATTGCCTCGCCAACGTGGTCAATGCGGGAAACGCCCCAAGCAATGCCACGCCGTGGACCATGAAATTCGTGAAGGCCTACCAGAAACGATGGAATATAGAACCCGAGGGCTACGGGACCTCCAGCAGCTATATGGCCCCGTATGTGCTGAAAGATGCCATCGAGAGGGCGGGCACGGTGGATTCCGACGCGGTGGTGACCGCGCTTGAAAAAACGGACATGATGGGGGTTTACGGCCGAATCCGGTTCGATCCCAAGAGCCATCAGGTCATACCCAGCCTGGATCCCAAGGAAGGGGCGGTCGGCACCATATTCCAGTGGCAGGCTGGCAAACGGGTGGTGGTGTTCCCGGAATCGATCGCCATGGGGCAGATACAGCTGCCGCCCTGGATGAAGAAGTAAAATGGACTAAAGGTTTCAGGTGTCAGTAAGAAAAGGTGTCAGGTTTCTGGTGTCGGGTGTCAGCAGGGCAAAAAGGCTCAACCTCTGCGGTCGATTACCACTTGCATAGAACCAGCACACTTGCGAGTAATTGAAATATCTTTTCCTGACACCTGTCGAAGATCCCGCCGTCATTGGGCGGGGAACACTGACACCTGACACCCCTCTTGATCTGATTACGATCCATGGAAATTCTGATCTACGGTCTCATCAACAGCATCTCACTTGCCCTGATGGCCCTGGGCTTTGCGCTGGTATATGGTATCAGTCGGATCCCCAATTTCGCGCACGGGGCCCTGTATGTGGTATGCGGGTTCATTGTCTGGGCCCTTCTGAGGAACCTGGGCCTCAACTATGTCCTGAGCATCCTGGCGGCCATGGCGATCATCGGCGTGGTGGGCGCGTGCATTTATCAATTTGTGCTCATCCGTGTCCGCGGGATGGCCATCTCGGAGATTATCGCTTCCTACGCCATCGGTTTGGCCATTCTCGAAGGATTTCGCTGGTGGGGGTTCAAGGGAACGAGCTATACGCTTCCCACGTTCGTGCAGGGGAGCTGCCTTATTGCTGACGTTCCGGTGGACTATCATCGCATGCTGGTCGTAGGGTTCGGCGCGGCGGTGGTGGTTTTTCTCTGGGTGTTTACCCATCATACGCGGATCGGACTCGCCCTCAGGGGGATGGCCCAGGACGAGCGGGCCGCACTCATGCTGGGGATAGACTCGGATATCATGGCGGTCGTGTCCATGGCCTTCGGTTCGACGCTGGCGGGCCTGGCGGCGGTCCTGTTGCTCCCCCTTGGGAGCATTGTGGTTGAGTCGGGCTACAATGTACTGATACTCGCGATCTCCGTCTGCATCGTCGGCGGCCTGGGGAGTTGGTTCGGCGCCGTGCTGGCGGCCTTCCTCATCGGCTTCGCGCAAATCCTGACCGTGGTTTATATTGGGTCCCACTGGCAGATGGTGGTGGCCCTGCTGGCTATTATTCTGACGTTGATTTTGAAACCGTCCGGCCTTTTCGGCCGGCAAAAGGAACTGGAAGAAAGGGTATAGCCGTTGACCGAGTCGCAACGTCGAAAAGAGAGGCTCGACAGGGGGATCAAGGTCCGCACGGACGGGCTCTATGCACTGATGTCGTGGCGGGAACTGGGCTATTTGACCCTGCCTCGTCTCGTGTTGATCGTCGGTATGCTCGCCCTGCCGTTTCTCATGCCGAGCATGTACTGGCAGCGGGTCATTTCCATCGTCTGCATTTATGCTCTCCTGGCCTTGAGTTTTGATTTCCTCGCTCACTTCCTTGGCCTTGTCTCTCTCGGCGGGGCCTTTTTTATCGGTGTGGGGGGGTATTTGTCGGCCATGCTGAATACCTATCTGGGTCTGCCGATCTTCGTTACCATCCCGGTGGCCACTTTGGCGGGCGCAGCATTCTGCACGCTGGCGCTCCTGCCCTGCCTTCCCCTCAGGGGGGTCTACTTCGCGATCGTCACCCTTATGTACCCGCTTTTCATGGCCCGCCTAATCGAGGCATTGAATATCTTCGGGGGGACCGAGGGAATCATGGGGGTGGCCAGCTTTCCCAA
>JAFDKD010000575.1 GCA_019307165.1 Deltaproteobacteria bacterium
ACCATGGCATATGTCAACCGTGAGCAGGACCTGGGCATTGAGGGCTTGAAAAAGGCCAAGAGTTCATACAACCCTCACCACATCGTCAATAAGTACACGGTGGCGCACAGGTAGTGTCCATCCGGAAACGGCTTTTTTTCCGATAAGCGGCGTTCTCCGCGGGTTTCCACCTGCGACGTAAACACATGGCGCATGGCGCATGGCGCAAGGCGCAAGGGCAACGGATTTATCCAACCTGAGGAGCGGGTTTTGCAAATGGAACAAAACAATGTAAGGCGAAGGAGAGGCAAATGAACACCAGAAACGAAACGGATTCAATGGGCGCCGTCGAGGTGCCCGCGGATCGGTACTGGGGGGCACAGACCCAGCGTTCCCTGCAGAATTTCAGGATAGGCACGGAGCGAATGCCTCGGGGGGTCATTCGGGCGCTGGGGATCCTGAAAAAGGCATGCGCCTTGACCAATCGCGACCTGGGTGTCCTGGACGAGAGTGTCTGCCGGCTCATTACGGCGGCCGCGGAAGAGGTGATCGAGGGAAAGCTGGACGATCACTTTCCCCTGGTCGTATGGCAAACGGGCAGCGGCACCCAGACCAATATGAATGCCAACGAAGTGATCTCAAACCGGGCGGTGGAGATGGCCGGCGGCCAAATGGGGAGCAAGGACCCGGTTCATCCCAACGATCATGTCAATATGTCCCAGTCGTCCAACGACACATTTCCGACGGCCATGCATATTGCAGCCGCGGAGGCCGTCTTTCATCAGTTGATTCCGGCCCTGGAACATCTCAGGTCCGTATTGGACGAAAAGGCGACAGCGTTTGCGGATATTGTCAAAATCGGCAGGACCCACCTTCAGGATGCAACACCCCTCACGTTGGGACAGGAATTCTCGGGATACGCGAAACAGGCGGAACTGGGTGTGGCAAGGGCCGAGGGATGCATGAAAAACCTGTTCAGGCTGGCCCTTGGCGGCACGGCCGTGGGAACGGGTCTCAACACGCCCATCGGCTTTGACAAGCTGGCCGCGGAAAAAATCGCCGAGATAGCCGGACTTCCATTTGAGACGGCCGATAACAAGTTCGAAGGACTCGCCGCCCATGATGCCATTGTGGAGGCCAGCGGCGCCGTTAAGACGGTCGCCTGCAGCCTCATGAAGATCGCCAACGATATCCGGTGGCTGGCCTGCGGACCCCGATGCGGCATTGCCGAAATCTCCATTCCCGCCAATGAACCGGGAAGTTCAATTATGCCGGGAAAGGTGAATCCTACCCAGTGCGAGGCCCTGACCATGGTGGTCACCCGCGTCATGGGAAATGACGTCACCGTGGGATTTGCCGGTTCACAGGGCAACTTCGAACTGAATGTATTCAAGCCGGTCATGATTTACAGTCTGCTCCAATCCATCGGTCTGATGTCCGATGCGGTCATGAGCTTTACGGATAATACGGTGACGGGCATCGAAGCGGACCGTGTCCGAATCGACGAATTGCTCCACAAATCGCTGATGCTGGTCACCGCCTTGAGCCCCCATATCGGCTATGACAAGGCCGCCCAGGTGGCTCATGAGGCCTTTAAGCAGGGGTCCACCCTTAAAGAGACGGCGGTTAAGCTCGGGTATGTGACGGAAGCGGAATTCGATGGCTTTGTAAAACCCGAGGACATGGTAAAGCCGGGCATTCGGAAAAAGGCATGAGAAAAATTGAAACACGAAGCCTTGCGGCTTTGGCAATGGTCCTTGCAGCGCTTGTTGGGATTTCGTCCTGCGCCACTAACCCCGTGAGCGGCTATCCCCAACTGATGCTGCTCAGCGAAGAGGACGAACGGGCCCTCGGCGGAAAGACCGACAAGCAGGTGGTGGGCCAGTACGGGATTTATGACAACCCTCCGCTCACCGCATATGTCGGGGATGTGTGCATGCAAATGGGGAGGCTTTCCCACAGGCCCGGTCTTTCCTATGAGTTTAGAATACTCGATACGCCCGTGGTGAATGCCTTTGCCGTGCCGGGCGGGTACGTCTATTTCACGCGAGGAATCGTGGCGGCGCTGAGTAGCGAGGCGGAGATGGCGGGCATTATGGGGCACGAACTCGGGCACATCACCGCCCGGCATTCGGCCGAGCAATACAGCCGCGCCCAGCTGGCCCAGGTGGGGCTGGGTCTGGGCATGATGCTCGGCGGACCCATTGGCCGCTCTCTTGGGGGACTGGCGGAACTCGGCGTGGGCATGCTGTTTTTGAGTTTCAGCAGGGAAAACGAACGCGAAGCGGACCGTTTGGGGGTGGAATACAGCAGCAGGGCGGGCTACGACGCCGGGGAGATGGCGCGTTTTTTCGAGACCCTGGAGCGCATGCAACCCAAGGCAGACAACAGTGGACTGCCTTCCTGGTTTTCCACACATCCGAGCCCGGATGACCGGGAAGAGGCTGTCAGAAGGGACGCAGCGGCGTGGCAGCGGAGATTGAACCTTTCCCGTCTGAAAGTAGCCAGGAATGCCTATTTGAAACGAATCGACGGGTTGATCTACGGTGAAAACCCGAGAGAGGGATTTGTGGAGGCGAATGTTTTCTACCATCCCGATCTTCGATTTCGATTTCCGGTCCCCAAAGGATGGAAAATCCAAAATACACGGACCTTGGTCCGGATGGTGAGCGAGAACAAAGAGGCCGCGATCCTGTTCAATCTTTCGCGCGAGACATCCCCGGAGCAGGCGGCCGGGACATTCGTGGAAAAAAGCAAGGTTACCGTGCTGGAATCCGACCCGAAGATTGTGGGCGGCCTTCCGGCCTACGCGGTCACCTCCGGTATTCGAACCCGGCAGGGAGGCATTCAGATCCTGTCCTATTTCATTTTGTACGAGGGCAGGGTGTACGAATTTCACGGATTAAGTTCCCCCGACAAATTTGCGGACTACCTTCCGTCATTTAAAAAGACTATGGCACGGTTTCGCCCCTTGACCGATCCCAAACGGCTCAATGTCAAACCGGACCGCATCCGCATTCGGTCCGCCGGGGTGACGGGCTCACTTGAAGCGGCGCTAAGGAAACAAGGGATCAAAGGGAAGGGGCTCGAGAAAGCAGCCATACTGAACGGCATGCATCTGGATGATCCGGTCCGGCCGGATACCCTGATCAAGGTGGTTGAAAAAGGAAGATGATGGGAAGGCGGATTTCGGATTTGGAAATGATGAATTCGGAAAGGGACGATAAAACCGGAGAGCAGGAGCGAATCAAAAAAAAAAAGCGATGATTTTCGTTTGTTTTACGTGGGGTTTC
>JAFDKD010000066.1 GCA_019307165.1 Deltaproteobacteria bacterium
ATTCGTTCCATCAGCCCCCGTTTATTGGCCCGCATCTCCACATCTTCAGGCTCCCCGGTAAGTTCCACCTGCTTGCGGAGATACGTGGGGTTTTCCAGGTCGCCATCCACCTTTCTCACGTCCCAGTTTTCCTCGATTTCATCGGGCGTTACGTCCCGGACATTGGCATTGTCCAGCGAAAAAACGTTCTTGTGCTTCGTCGCGCGGCAATCCGCTTCGTCATCGATTCCCGTGGCAATGACCGTCACCTGTATCTCGTCTTCAAGGCCCTCGTCAAATACCACGCCCCAGAAAATTTCGGCGTCGTCGTTGACTTCCTTCCCTATAAAATTGGATGCCTCATCGATCTCATCCATGGTCATATCGGGATGTCCGGTGATGTTCATGAGCAGCCCCTTTGCACCTTCTATGGAAATGCCTTCCAACAGCGGGCTGTTGATAGCCGTCTGGGCGGCTTCGATGGCCCGGTTATCGCCGCAGGCGTTTCCCGATCCCATGATAGCGGTGCCCATGTGGCCCATGACCGTTCTCACATCCGCGAAATCCAGGTTGATGAACCCGCTGCTCATGATAAGATCGGAAATGCCGCGAACGGCCTGGAGCAGCACATCGTCCGCTTTGGCCACCAGGTCCCTGAAGGTGGTGTTTCTGCCGCCTAGACTCTTGAGACGCTCATTGGGGATCACGATCAGTGTGTCCACTTCATTCCGCAGGGCCTCAATTCCCTCCATGGCACGGGCCATACGTTTTCCCCTTTCAAAAACAAACGGTTTGGTCACCACGCCGACCGTAAGCGCACCGCTCTCCCTGCTTTCTCGCGCAATCGTCGGCGAGGCGCCGGTCCCGGTACCCCCCCCCATGCCCGCTGTAATGAAAATCATATCATAACCATCGACGATCTCGCGGATATCCGCAATACTTTCCTCGGCCGATGCTCTGCCCACCTCAGGGTCCGCCCCCGCGCCCAGGCCCATGGTAACGGAGGGCCCCAGCCTGAGTTGCTGAGTGCATATGGAGCGTTCCAGGGCCTGGCAATCGGTATTGACCGCGGTAAAATCAACCCCCTTGAGCTTTGAATTGATCATGTTGTTGATGGCGTTGCCCCCGGCGCCGCCGACACCGATGACCTTTATTCTGGCGGCGTACCTCTCCTCTTGTTCCACAAACTCAAATTTCATATCGTCCCTCCTTTGACTGGCATTTGACAGGCCCGATGCCCGCCACAGCAACCGTTCGAAAGGTTCCTGAAACCTCCCGCGGCCGCATGCGAGCAGGCAACGCCCGCCGTTTTAAACGACATCCCCAAACCATTTCTTCATCCTGCTCATTACCCGGTTAAAAATGTTGGTGTCTCGAATCCTGAATCGTTTCTTGTCCTTTTTGCTCGACTTTGCGCCATACAGGACCAAGCCCACGGCCGTCGCGTACATGGGTTTGTTGACCACCTCCACCAGGCCGCTGATGCCTTTGGGATACCCGACACGGGACGGCGAGGTGAATATCTGCTCAACCATTTCGGGGATTCCGGGCAGTTCGGCCGAACCGCCCGTAACCACCACGCCGGAAGTGATCAATGACTCATTCCCGGAACGCACCAGTTCTCCGTAGATCAAGGAAAAAATCTCCTCCAGCCTCGGCTCCAGGATCTCTCCGAGGATCTGCCGCGACAGGACCCTGGGTTTTCTCCCCCCCACGCCCGGCACTTCAATGGTCTCGTCCCTGCCGATCATGGACGTAAGCCCGCACCCGTACTTTATCTTTATTTTTTCCGCGTCCAGTTTCGGCGTCCTGAGCCCAACGGCAATGTCATAGGGAAGGTTGTTTCCCCCGAGACCCAGTACCGACGTGTGTTTGATGGCGCCTTTGGAAAATATGGCCATATCGGTCGTCCCGCCGCCGAAATCGATCAGGGCCACGCCGAGATTCCGCTCCTCTTTGGTGATGACCGCCTCGCTGGATGCGATGGACTCCAAAATAATGTCGTAGACATCGAGACCCGCCCGGTTGGCGCACTTGATGATGTTTTGGGCCGACGTTACCGCCCCCGTCACGATATGGACCTTCGCCTCCAGCCGGACCCCCGACATGCCCAGAGGATCGAGGATGCCGTCCTGATCGTCGACGATGAATTCCTGAACCAGGGTGTGGATCATCTCCCGGTCCATGGGAATGGCTACGGCACTGGCCGCTTCGATGATCCGGTCGATATCCTTCTTGGTAACCTCCCTTTCTTTGAGCGCGATGACCCCGTGGCTGTTGAAACCTTTGACATGTCCCCCGGCGATGCCGGCATAAACCGAACTGATTTCGCACCCGGCCATGGTTTCCGCTTCCTCAACGGCCTCTTTGATGGAATTGACGGTGTCGTTGATGTTGATGACCACGCCTTTCCGGAGACCTTCCGAGGGATGACTCCCCATGCCGATAATTTCCACGCCGTCAGATCGGACGTCCGCCACCACCGCGCAAATCTTGGTCGTTCCGATGTCCAGGCCGACAATAATGGTTTCAGCCATTTCCTCTCACCTTTCTTTTTCCGGAAAACGATCCATTATTAAAGGAGACCACCGCGCCATCCTCGTAGTCCAGGTCGATGCCGGTTACGTGCCGGATGCGCCCGGTGCGATTCAGGTGCTCCGCGACCTTTTTAAGGCCCGCAATCTTGTCCCTCAGTTCGCCGTCGGAAAACCTGATTTCAGCGGGCAGGTGGCCGAAATAGAGGGAAACGCCATTCTTTCCCCTGAGGTGTACCTCGGAAACCCGTTCCCGGGACCAGAGCCCCTTTTCCCCTTCCAGGCTTCGGAGCACCCGGGCCGCCAGCCGCAGTTGATTCTCCCGTTCCCACCCCTTGCCGCTCACGCCCGTGACCACGGGCAGGTCGATATTGTCCGATTTTCCCAATTCCTTGAACATTTCCCCATGGTGGTTCATGTAATGAAGTTTGTCCGCGAGCACCAGGGCCCAGGGGTCTTGCTGTTCCGCGGTGACAATGAGGGTATGGGGGAACCGCCGTTCGAGATTCACCGATCGAACCCACGGGTGCTTCTCCATCTTCGTTTTCAGCGTCCTCAGGCTGAGGGAAACGAGGCTGATGTCGGAACTCAAGCCGCACAGGTCAACCAACTCGTGCATGATGTGCGCATCCACCCCCGCGATCTCCACACGTTGAAGCTTGAGATAGGGCGTTGTGGCCACGAATTGGTAGAGGGATACGAAAATCAGGCTGATGACACCAAAAACACCCAGCACCAGAAAGCCCTTGAGGATTCCCGAGCCGATGCGGCGCGCCTTTTTCAGAACGCCGCCACGGGCCTTTTTCCCCTTGCGTTTGCTCAAAACAAATCCTTTCCTGACACCTGACACCCGACACCTAATGGGCGCATCACTTACAGGACTTGGTCATTGCATGGCCCCCTATGGGGGCGGCCTAAAAGCCGGGCACTATGGACCCGGATCTTTATTTCCCCACCACCCTGATTTCCGGCTCAAGCGTAATGCCCGTTTTCCGCTTTACCGTGTCCCTGGCCAGGCGGAGAAGCGCCAGGACATCGCCGGCCCTTGCGCCCCCCGCATTGACGATGTAATTCGCATGCGCGGGAGATATCATGGCCCCGCCGATCCGCCGGCCTTTGAGCCCGACGCTTTCGATCAGTCTGCCCGCGTAATCGTTGGGCGGGTTCTTGAAGACCGAACCGGCGCTTGGCCGGGTCACGGGCTGTGCCTGTTTGCGTTGTTTCAGATGAGAACCGATCCGCGACGCCACCGCATCCCCACTGTCCGCCTGCACGCCCAGAAGCGCTCCCGCGATGGTCATGCCCGGCTCCAGCCGCAGATGCCGATATGAAAACGACAGTTGGGCGCGGCCCCTGACGTCTAATTGTCCGCTTCCCGTAACGAGCCGGACCTCCAGCACCCTGTCCCCGATCTGACTCCCAAAGGCCCCCGCATTCATGGCCACGGCGCCGCCGACCGATCCGGGAATGCCGGCCAGGAACTCGAGACCGGCCAGACCCAGGCGCCGGCAATGTGCAAGCAGGTCGGCCAGGCCGAGCCCGGCCTCCACGGACAGGGCCTTTTCTCCGGCCGGCCCTTCTTTTTGTTCGATCCCGGCCCCCATGACAAGGACGACGAGGCCGTCAAGACCGTCGTCGGTCACCAGCAGATTGCTTCCCCTGCCCACAGGCAGGAGGGGAATGGCTTCGGCGTCGGCGAAAGCGGCAATCCGCTGAAGCGCCTGCACATCGCCGGCTTCAACAAGTGCTTCCACCTCGCCGCCCACGTTCATGGTGGTGAACGGCGCCATGGGACACCCGAACCGGACTTTCCCATTTGTAAGCCTCATCAGTTCTGATTTTTGCCGATCATCCATTATAAGGTTCAGGGTTCCGGGTTCAAAGGTTCAGGGTTCAAGGTTCAGAGGTTCAGGGTTCAAGGTTCAAAGGTTCAGAGGTTCAAGGTTCAAAGGTTCAGAGGTTCAAAGGTTCAAGGGTTCAGAGGTTCAAAGGTTCAAGGTTCAGGGTTCAGAGGTTCAAGGTTCAGGGTTCAGAGGTTCAAGGTTCAGAGGTTCAAGGATATGGTGTCTTCTGATCTCCGCCCTCTGTCCTCCGTCTTCTGCTCTCCGCTCTCTGCCCTCCGCCCCTTGCCGCGGCGTAGCTGCCCTTTAGCGAAGCCGGGTCCGTCCCTTCGACATTCGATATTCGATATTCTCTTTTCCCCCGCCCTTACATCTCTCGTCTCTAGACTTCCATCCCTATTCTGTCCTCTGTCTTCCGTCTTCTGCTCTCTGTCCTCTGCCCTCCGACCTCTGTCTTCTGCTCTCCGCCCTCCGTCCTCCGCCTTCCGAACTCTACTCTCCCAGCCTTTCCAGAAGACGACTCCCCGCCGTGTGGACATCCCCAGCGCCCAGGGTCATCACCAGGTCCCCCTCCCGCACGGTGGAGAGCAGGGTGCTTACGGCCTCGTCCAACCCCCGGGTGAACACGACCTCCTTGTGCCCGTGCTCCTTGATGCCGTGGGCCAGCCGCTCCCCGCTCACCCCTTCCAGCGGGGATTCGCCGGCCGGGTAGACGGGCGTGACGAGCAGGATGTCCGCGTCATTGAAGCTGATGACAAACCGGTCGAACAGGCCTTTCGTCCGGGTGTAACGGTGGGGTTGGAAAAGCACCACCAGCCGCCGGTCGTCCCAGGTCTCTTTTGCGGCCTTGAGCGTGGCCATGATCTCGGTGGGGTGGTGGCCGTAATCGTCCATCACGAGCACACCGCCCGCCTCTCCCTTTCTTTCTAATCGTCTCGCCAGCCCTCCCAGTTCCCCGAGGCCTTCCTTGATCACCGGAATGTCCAGATCCAGTTCGATCCCCACGGCCATTGCCGCCAGGGCGTTGGCCACATTGTGCTCGCCGGGCATCCCCACAGAAAATTCCCCCAGGGAGCGACCCCCGTAGGCGGCCTCGAAACGAACGCCGGTGCGGCTTTTTTTCAGGTTCATGCCGACAAGGTCCGCTTGAGGATTCATGCCGTAGGTGATGTAACGTTTCTTGAGACGGGGAATAATTCCCTGAATCTCTTCATTGTCCAGGCACAGAATGGCGGTCCCGTAAAAAGGGACCTTGTTGATAAAGGTGACAAAGGCCTCCCTTACGGCCGCCATGTCCCGGTAATGATCCATATGTTCGCGGTCGATGTTGGTCACCACCACGATGGTCGGCGTCAAGGCCAGGAATGAGCCGTCACTTTCGTCCGCTTCCGCTACCAGGACCTCCCCCTGCCCCAACTTGGCATTGGAGCCCCCCCATATATCGAGGCGGCCGCCGATCACCACGGTGGGGTCCAGCCGGCCGCGGGTGAGGATGGAGGCCACCATGGAGGTCGTGCTGGTTTTCCCGTGGGCCCCGGCAATGGCCACGCCGAATTTGAGCCGCATCAGTTCGGCCAGCATTTCGGCCCTCGGGATCACGGGGACCGATTTTTCCTTGGCGGCAGCCACCTCGGGGTTTTCAACCGGCACCGCGGAGGAATAAACCACCACGTCGGCCCCTTCCACATTCGCCGCCCCATGGCCCTTGAAAATGCGGGCGCCGAGGGCCGCCAGGCGGTCCGTCACGGCCGAGTCTTTCAGATCGGACCCGCTGACCTGGTATCCCAGATTGATCAGAAGCTCCGCAATGCCGCTCATGCCGATGCCGCCGATTCCCACGAAGTGGATGTGTTTGGTCTTGCCGAACGTGTCCATTACCCGACCATTTCAAGGATGTGGTCAACGATGGTCGAAGCCGCCTCGGGCCGCCCCGCGGCCCCGGCCCTGCGGCCCATTTCCGCCAGGGCCGCCGCATCGTTCATGTACTTCAGCAGGACGCGGGCCAAAACCGCGCCGTCCAGGTCTTTCTGGTGAATCATTTCCGCCCCGCCCCCTCGAACCAGGCTCATGGCGTTGATTTCCTGGTGCCTGTTTGCGGCGTAGGGGTAAGGCACCAGTATGGAAGGCTTGCCCAGGGCCGCCAGTTCGAATATGGTGGTGGCGCCGGCCCGGCTCACCACGAGATCGGCCGCATGGTACGCGGACGCCATGTCCTGAATAAAGGGGACCACGTCTGCGTCCAGGCCTTCGTCCCTGTAAACCGCGGCCACACGATCGAAATCCGCATCTCCCGTCTGATGGATCACCGCGGGACGTCGTCCCGCCATCTCGGGAAGCGTCAGCGCCGCCGTGACCGCCTCGTTAACCGCCCTGGCCCCCAGGCTTCCGCCGAGGACCAGGAGCGTAAATCCCCCGTGTCCGGACGATTTCGTCCGGGAAGGTTCCAGTATTTCTTCGCGCACCGGATTTCCGGTCCACACAAGCTCGCCCGACTTGAAGTGCTCCCGGCTTTCCTCGAAGGAGATAAACACCCGGTCCACGACCCGGCAGAGCATCCGGTTGGCCAGCCCCGGATAGGAGTTCTGTTCGTGTATGGCCGTCGGCGTCCCCAGGAGGCGCGCCGCAAGGCAAACGGGCGCCGACGCATAACTGCCCATGCCCATGACCAGGTCGGGCGAAAAGGCCCGGATCATCCCGGCGCTTTGCCATATGCCGCCGGGCAGCTTCGACAGGGCCGAAAGGCCCCCTTTCCAGCCCCGGCCCTTGATCCCTTCCACGTCCACGGAGAGGGTCTCATAGCCGTAACGCCCCGGTATCTCCGAATCCATTTTTCTGCGTCCCACCACGAATCGTATCTCAACGCCTTCCAGCCGGGCCTCCAACGCTTTTGCAATGGCGATCCCGGGAAAAAGATGCCCCCCCGTGCCCCCTGCGGCAATGATGAAACGCCGCCCTTTTTCCGCTTTCCTCCCTTTCCCCGCATGGTTCCCGTCGCCCATGACGGATTTACCGGTTCCTCGAGGCGATATTGAGGAGAATGCCGATGCCCGCCAGGTTAATGATCAGGGACGACCCCCCGTAGCTTATCAAGGGCAGAGACAGGCCCTTGGTGGGCAGCAGGCCCATGACCACCGCCATGTTGATAACCACCTGAAGACCCAGCAGGAACATCAGCCCCAGTGCCAGGTAAGTGGCAAAAAGGTCCCGGGCCTCCAGGGCCACCCGCAGCCCCCTGTAGATCAGAAAACCGAACACCGCCACAATGACCGCCACGCCCACAAGCCCCAGTTCCTCGGCCGCTATGGAAAGGATAAAGTCGGTATGGGGCTCAGGAAGATAAAACAGCTTCTGTTTGCTGGCGCCCAAACCGGCGCCGAAAATTCCGCCCGACCCGAAGGCCAGAAAGGAATGAATAATCTGGTATCCGATCCCGGCGGGATCTTCCCAGGGGTTGAAAAAGGCGAGCAGTCTCTCGATCCTGTAATCGGCCCGGCGAATCATCCAGTACGAGAGGGCCGCCAGCACGGCAAAAATGACCAGCAGGTAACGAAACCTGGCCCCGCCCACGAAAAGGAGGGTTAATACCCACGCGCCGATGATGGCGGCCGTTCCGAAATCGGGCTCCATCGCGATGAGCAGCATGAAGACCCCGGCAATGACCAGGTGGGGCGCCAGCCCCCTGGAAAACGAATCCATGTAGGTGGCCTTCTTGGCCATGGAATAGGCCAGGTAAATGCACAGGGAAAACTTGGCCAGTTCGGATGGCTGAAACGAAAATCCGCCGACGCGAAGCCACCGGCATGCATGGTTGACCGTATGGCCCACGCCGGGAATATGCAGCAGAATCAGGAAACCTAAACTGACGGCCAGGAGCGGATAGGCCAACTTGGCGTACAGGGTATAGGGGATGTGTTTTGCCAGCAGCATCAGGGTGACGCCGATCAGGCAGAAAAGGACCTGCCGCTTGAGATAGAAATAACTGTCGCCCAGGCGGTGTTCGGCAAGGTGGTTGCTGGAGCTGTAGACCAGTACCAGACCCACGGCCAGCAGCAGGAGCACCGGGACCAGGATCGTCAGGTCGTAGCTGAGCTTTCCGGCCTTACCCTTTGTTTTGGCCTTGGCCATTGATCATCCTTTCCACTGCATCGACAAAGGCTTTTCCCCGCTCTGCATAGTCGGCGTACATGTCAAAGCTGGCGCAGGCCGGCGCCAGCAGCACTGCATCCCCCGGTTCGGCCAGAGAGGCGGCCGCCCTTACGGCGGCCCCCATGTCGGCCGTCCGCATACACGGGACGCCGCCGGCAAAGGCCCTGGACAGCAGATCCGCGGCCTCGCCCAGAAAGACCGCCCCCTTGACTTTCCCCCGGGCCGCCTCCACCAGGTCCGTATAATCCGCTCCCTTGTGACGCCCTCCCGCAATCAGCACCAGCGGGCGGTCCAGGCTTTCCACGGCCCGGGCTGCGGCATCCACATTGGTGGCCTTGGAATCGTTGTAAAAGGACACGCCCTTGAACTCGGCCACCTTGACCAGCCGGTTCGGGAGTCCTTTGAATTGGTTGATGGTCTGTTGCACCGTATCCGCTCCGATGCCCAAAATGTGACCGACGAGCAGCCCGGCCAGCAGGTTTTCGAGATTGTGCCTGCCCGGAAGGCCATAGGCATCCACGGCATAGTCCGTTTCTTTCCCTTCCAGGCGAACCACCGCCCGTCCTCCCGTCATGAACGCGTCGCGCCCGGGGCGCTCCTCGAGCCCGTAGCGATAAACCGCCCGGCCCGAACCGGGCCGGACCTCCCGGAGCCGGGGGTCGTCGTCATTCAGCACCACATGGTTTTCGGCCCCCTGATTCTCGAACACGCGAAGTTTGGCGCGCACATAGGCCTCGTAGTCCGACACGCACATAGGCCTCGTAGTCCGAATAGCGGTCCAGGTGGTCGGGCGATATGTTCAAGAGAACGGAGATCGCCGGCGAAAAGGTCTGAATCGTATCCAATTGAAAACTGCTCACCTCCACCACCGCCGCATCCGCTTCGGTTCCTGCCGCGGCAAACGCCATGAGCGGCGTCCCCAGGTTGCCCCCAACGAACACGCGGCGCCCTCCCCGCTCCAGCAGTTCCCCGATAAGGGCCGTGACCGTCGATTTGCCGTTGGTGCCCGTTATCGCTATCACCGGCGTATGGATGAGGCGCGAGGCCAGTTCCAGTTCCCCGAGGACGGGAACGCCCCGCTCCCGGGCAGCGACAATGGGCCCCATGTCCAGGGGTACGCCGGGGCTGACGATGACCGTGTCCGCCCGGACAAACGTCTCTTCCCGGTGCCCGCCGGTCTCCAGCAGGACGCCCAGGCCTTCAAGCTCCCGACAGACCGTCCCCTCCAGTTCGCCGAGGGGGCGAATTTCGCTGACAACGACCTCGGCGCCTTGACCCGCCAGCCACCGGGCCGTGTGAAAGCCCGACACGCCGAGCCCCGCCACCGTGACACGCTTCCCCTCGAATTGTGGTTTTTGTCGCTTGGACATTTTATTTTCGATGCAATCCCTTAATTTCTCAAGGGAAACTACCTCAGTTTCAAAGTGCCCAGTGACAGCAGCGCCAGCAGGATGGCGATGATCCAGAACCGAACGATCACTTTGGGTTCGGGCCATCCCTTGAGTTCAAAATGGTGATGTATGGGGGCCATGCGAAAAATGCGCTGTCCTCCCGTCAGCTTGAAGTAGCTCACCTGGAAAATCACCGACAGGGCCTCGAATACGAAGAGTCCGCCTACCAGCGCCAGGACGACTTCCTGTTTGGTAATGATGGCCACGGTCCCCAGGACGGCGCCCAGGGACAGGGAACCCACGTCCCCCATGAAGATGTCGGCCGGGTATGCGTTGAACCACAGAAACCCGAGGCCCGCCCCCACGGTAGCGCCGCAGATCACGGATATCTCGCCCGCGCCCGGCATGTTGGGGATCTGAAGGTATGACGCGATGGATGCGTGCCCCGCCAGATAGGCAAAGATCAAGTAAGTGGCAAAGGCGATGGTCACCGGGCCGATGGCCAGTCCGTCCAGACCGTCGGTAAGGTTGACCGCGTTTGAGGCGCCCACAATGATAAAAACGGCCAGGGGCACATATCCCCACCCCAGGTTCGGAGACACCGCTTTGAAAAACGGGACATTAAGTTCGGTGTTGAAACCCGGATACCAGTACAGCAGAAGGGTGACGGCCAGGGCCGCAAGGATCTGATACGAGAACTTCGCCCCGGCGCTGAGGCCCTTGCTGGTTTTCTTTCTGATCTTCAGATAGTCGTCCATAAATCCGATGGCGCCGAAAGCCGTCATCGCCAGGAGGACGATCCAGAGATAGAAGTTGAGGGGATCGCCCCATGCCAGGGTTGAAATCATAATCGCCGGAAGAATGAGGCACCCGCCCATGGTGGGCGTTCCTTCTTTCACCTTATGCTCCGGGGGGCCGTCATCCCTCACGTGCTGCTCCACCTGCATTTCCTTGAGTTTTTCGATGACCCAGGGGCCGAAAAAGAAACTGATGACCAGCGCGGTGATCGTCGCCAGTACGGCCCTGAACGTAATATAACGAAACACGTTCAGCAGCGAGATATCGGCGTGAAAAAAATAAATAAGCTTATAGAGCATTCGCTTACCCGCTCCCGTCGGCCGGGGCCCCTGTCCCCGAACACCGCGGTCTAATCTGAGATGGTCGTGGCAACGACCTCCATGAGTGACGCCATTCCGATGGGTTTGGTCAACTGGACCACATCGGAAGGCACGGACCTGGACAGGGCCGATTCGCTCATCGGGCTTCCGGTCAGGACAATGACCTTTTCCTTACGACCCGACGCCCGCATCCGCTGGATCATTTCGATGCCGTCGATGCGCGGCATCCTAAGGTCGGTGATGACCAGGTCGAAGTTGCCGCCTTCCATCTGTTCCAAAGAATCCTGGCCGTCCTCGGCCACGCTCACGTCGAATCCTTCCATTTCGAGGGTTTCCGAAAGAAGAATTCTGATCCCCAACTCGTCGTCCACCACCAGCACCCGTTTTGCCGTTCTCATAAAAGGGCCTCCACCACCTTTTCCAACTCCATAATGCGCGAGCCTTTGATCAGTATGACATCGCCCGCCCCCATGGCGTCGCGAATGCGCCGGGCCATGTCCGCGTGGCTCAAAGCCTCCATTGTCCTGTTGCGGGGCATGCCTTCCTCCAGGGCGCCCCTGATGACATCCCCGGCGTGCTCCCCCAGGGCCACCAGAAAACCGGCGTCCCGTCGGGCAACGATCCTGCCCGCGTTATGGTGGGCGGATACCGTCTCTTTCCCCAGTTCCCCCATCTCTCCCAATCCCACGATAAGCCGGGCGTCCGCCCCGGTCATATCCGCGGCTGAATCGAGGGCGGCTTTCAGGGCGGACGGGTTGGCGTTATAGGTATCGTTTACCAGCACCGCGCCGCCCGCGATTTTCTTCACGGTGAAACGCCCGTCCACCCCCCGAAACCTTTCCAGGCCTTCCAGGACCCGTTCGGGCGGCTCGCCAAGGCAAAGGCCCGCGGCGGCGGCGGCCAGCGCATTGTAAACGTTGTGGGCCCCCGCAACCGAAAGACGGGCGCCCCATGAACGCCCTTCGTGGCGGAGATCGAACGCGATACCATCCCGACCCAGACCCCTGATTTTTTCGGCCCTGATGTCGTTGTCGGGCCCCAGACCGAAGGTCAGGGTGGATTTTCCGAAAGGCGCGGCCGTTTTCATCAATAAGGCATCGTCTCCGTTGAGGATCACCCGGCCGCGCGGGGAAATTCGCTCAACCAGTTCCGTTTTGGCCCTGGCCACGCCTTCCATATCGCCCACCCCCTCCAGGTGCGCCATGCCCACGTTGGTGATGATACCGATATCGGGGTCTGAAATTTCGGTCAGACGCGAGATCTCGCCGAACCGATTCATGCCCATCTCGAGAACAACCCGCGGAACGCCCTCCGTCAGTTCCAGAAGGCTCAAGGGCAATCCGATGAGGTTGTTGAAATTCCCCCTGTTTTTCAGTATGGGACCGGAAAGCTCCAAAATACAGGCCGTCATTTCCTTTGTCGTCGTCTTGCCGGAACTGCCGGTGACGGCCACCAGTTGAACGCTGTGTTCGCGCCGCCACCAGGCTGCCAGATCGCCCAGGCCCTCCAGGGTGTCACCGATCGCTATGGCGACCCGATCGGGAAATCTATCCCGCATGAGTACGGTCGGCGTCTCCCGCCTGCGCCATCGGGACCGGTTCGCCACGACCCCCGCGGCGCCGCGCTCCAGGGCCTGGGCGATAAAATCATGCCCGTCGAAACGCCCCCCTTGAAGGGCCCAGAACAGATCGCCCTCACGGATGTTTCGGGTATCGGTGCTGAGGCCCTTCAGGACGACTCCCGCGGCCCCGGATACCAGATCCCCGCCGATGGGCGACAGAAGTTCCCCTGCGGTAATGGCGCCCCAGGAAGCCGTCACGCATTCCCCCCCAGGGCCTGAACCGCCCGTTCAGCCGCCTCCCGGTCATCGAAATGCCGCTTTTCCGTTCCGATAATCTGGTAATCCTCGTGCCCCTTGCCCGCGATGAGAATGAGGTCTTCGCCGCGGGCCGTGGAAACCGCCCCGTGAATGGCGGCGGCTCGATCCGGTTCCATTACATAGCCCGAAACCGCGGACCCATTGGATGGCGGAAAGGCAATCTTTTCGAGACCCGCCTCCCGGACACCCGCTTCAATTCCTGACATGATCGCATCCGGGTCCTCGGTCCGGGGATTGTCCGACGTAACGAATACGACGTCGCTCAAGGTCCCCGCGGCCAAGCCCATGTCCCGACGCTTTCCCCGGTCGCGGTCGCCCCCGCAGCCGAAGACGGTCATCAGCCGCCCCCGAGTCAGCGGTCTCAACGCCTCCAGGGCTTTGGTCAGGGCCTCGGGCGTATGGGCGTAATCGATGACCATGTCGACGTCCCCTCGACCCGCTACGCGCTGCATCCTGCCGGGAACGCCCGGCAACGACGCTATGCCGCGGGCTATGGTTTCGAGGTCGATTCCCATTTTGAGAGCCGACGCCGCGGCCCCCAGGATGTTGTAGACATTGAACCTCCCGACGAGGGAAGCGCGTATGGGCACGCTGCCCTCGGGCGTCAACAGACGTGCACGTAAGCCGTCCCGGTCGGCCTCGATTCGATCCGCGCGCACGTGGCAGTCTTGCGAAAGACCGTAGGTCACGATTTCGGCCCGGGTCAGACGAACCAATTCCCTGCCCTTCGGGTCATCCGTGTTGATGACCGCAACCGCGGGCCGGTTCGGGGCCTGATCCGCCAACCCCGTAAAAAGCCGGCTCTTTGCCCGGAAGTAGTCGGCCATGGAGGCATGGTAATCCAGGTGGTCCCGGGAGATGTTCGTGAACACCGCCATGTCGAAGGGACACCCCCGCACCCTTTCCTGATCCAGTGCGTGAGAGGAAACCTCCATAACCGCATGGGTGACGCCGCTGTCGGCCATCTCGCGAAGGATCCGCATCAGATCGAGGGACTCGGGTGTGGTCACGGGCGCCGGCAGGCGGGTGTTCCCGAAACGATACTCGATAGTGCCGATGACACCCGGCTCTCCGCCCCCCGCCCGGAAAATGGACTCCAGAAAATAGCTGGTGGTGGTCTTCCCGTTGGTGCCCGTAATGCCGATGATCCTCATGCCCTCAAAAGGGCGGCCATAAAAGGCGGCGGCCAGCCGAGACAAAGCCGCCCGCGAGTCCCGGACCTTTACCGCCGGTACGCCCGACTCGATCCTGCCGATATCCTCGCCCACTACTGCAGCCGCGCCGTTTTCAACGGCATTGCCGATAAATGCGTGGCCGTCCAGGGCATGCCCCCGCAGGGCCACGAAGAGAAAGCCGGGCTCGACCTTTCGGGAATCATAGGCAATACCTCTGATTTCCGCCTCTCCATGATCGGAAGGGGTCTTTTCCCCTGAAGATTCAAGCAGCCGTTTTAATCTCATTTTCGGAAGACCGTATTCATTTATGGGTTCGGTGAAATAAAAAGATCCACCACAGAGCGCACAGAGAACGCAGAGGATTTTATGTTAGCGCCGCCTCCGGTCCACGGGACGGCCGGTCTAATCAGCAGGAAAACTTCAGGATAACGACAACAATTTCAAGGTTGTTTAAGTCCCCCTTTGCAAAGGGGGGAGAGTGCAAAGCAACCCGCAACCCACTCATAACTCGCAACTCATAACTCATAAGGTGAAGTTTCATATGAGTATCTAAAATTCTGTCGTTGTCGAACAAAACCCGTAAAAACTGATCGAGCCGTCCTTCTCGACTCACTGATTTACCGCCCTCAGCCTCTGTGACCTCTGTGTGCTCTGTGGTGATATCTTTCTTCACATCAACCGGGCGGACGGAACGTCACCTCCACCTTACCGATCCGTTGCAGCGGGCCACCGGGCCGCGGATGCTGTTTTACGGCCAGGCCCGTACCCACCAGGACCACGTCCAGGCCCAGGGACCTGCCCCTGGCCAGCACTTCCCTCATGCCCAGGCCTCTGAAATCGGGCAACGATCCCTTTTTCGTTTCGGCCCGGACATCTGTTGCGGCAGGGGGCCCGGACGCGACGGCCGGAGCGGTGGAGGTCACCTCCATCTCTTTTGCCGCCATCAGGGATTGGGGATTGACCCGCATGTGGGTGAGGCACCACCTCCCCACCTCGCTGAATACGGGCGCCGCCACCACCCCCCCGTAGGCAACGCCTTTGGGTTCGTCCACAACCACCAGGATCACCAGCCTGGGGTTCACCACCGGGGTAAAACCGACGAACGCGGCCACATACTTGCTTTTTGAATAGGCTCGCGTCTTGGGGTCCACTTTTTGCGCAGTTCCCGTCTTGCCGGCCGCGCTGAAACCGGCGATGGCGGCCTTTGGCGCGGTACCCTCCTCCTCCGTCACCCGTTGAAGGGTGTGGGCCACTTCATGGGAGGTCTGGGAACTGATCACGCGTCTCACGACCTTGGGACGCCCCTCATGAAGCACATTGCCGGACGAATCCACGATGGACTTGACCACGTAAGGCCGCATCAGTTTGCCGCCGTTGGCGATAGCCGCCATGGCCATGGCCAGCTGGAGCGAGGTGACGGTCATGCCCTGCCCGAAATAGTGGGTGGCCTGATCGATCAACCGGGCCTTCTTCGGGGGCCGAATGAAACCCTTTCTCTCCCCGGGCAGGTCGATGCCGGTCGCGCTCCCGAAACCGAACGAGGCGAGATAGTCGTAGAACCGCCCGTAGCCCAGTTTGCAACCGATCTTGATGGCGCCGATGTTGCTCGATTTCACCACCACTTCCGCAGCGCTCAGGACGTCATAGTCATGGGTGTCGTGAACGATACTGCCGCCGATGGCGTAGCGACCGCCCTCACAGTTCACCGCATCGTCCAGGCTGATCGCCGATTCCTCGAGCGCGGCGGACAGGAGAAAGGCCTTTATGGTGGAGCCCGGTTCGAAGCAGTCGGTGACGATCCGGTTTCGCCAGTGATAGGGCTTGTGTTTCCGAAACGTGTTGGGGTTGAATTCCGGGACCACCGCCATGGCCAGAATTTCGCCGGTCCGCGGGTCCACCACCAGACAATGACCCGCCTTGCCTCCCGTCTTCTTCACCGCTGCTCGGAGCGCCGCCTGGGCCCGGTACTGGATGTCTTTGTCAATGGTGAGAACCAGATGGCGCAATCCCTGGTCCGATTCGGCGGGCCTGCTCATGGAGAAAACACGGCCCAGGGCGTCGCGCATCAGCACAAGTTTGTGTTGCGGGCCCCTCAACACCGAATCGTACTTCCGCTCCAGGCCTTCAAGACCCTGGTTGTCCTGGCCGGCGAAACCGATCACGTGCGCGGCAATGTCCCGGCCGGGATAGTACCGCTGCGTCTCGGTGGTCAGGCCGACGCCCGGCAACTTGAGTTGGTCCACCTGCTTTGCCTGCTTCGGCGGGATTTTCCGGCGAATCCATACGAATGGGCTGGAACTGTTCAGACGCTTTCGAATGTCGGTCCGTTTCAACCCGAGTATTTTGGAAAGCGACCTTGCGGTCTTGTCCTTCCCTTTGACCTGCTTGGGGTGGGCGTAAAGCGATTTAACCTTGATGCTGACGGCAAGTTCATGTCTTTCTCGGTCATAGATTGTCCCGCGCTCGGGGGGGAGTTTAACGTTCCAGATATATCCGTTCCGGGCAATGCCCCCCAGCCGGTCTTTCTGGATCACCTGCAGCTGGTAGGCCCTGGCCAAAACGACCCCAAGACCCAGAAACAGGCAAAGGCCGACCAGGTGAATGCGAAATCGAATCCAACGCTTTTCCTTTACTTTCATTGCAGATTAACGATCTGTTCGGGGTTCGGGTGCACCATGCCCAGATCTTTCATAGCCACCTCTTCCAGGCGCTGCGGCGAGCGGAGGGTCGCCAGTTCCACTTTGAGTTCGAGATTTTTTTCCCTGAGCCGCATCTCCTCTTTTTTTAACTCGCTGAGATCATATCCCAACCGCGTTCCTTCGAAGTTGGACCAGACGTATCCGATGCTGCTCCCCATGAACAGACAGAGCAGAAAAACCGTTACCACGATCTGCTTGCGCGTCAAACTGAACTTCCGTCTCTTCCGAGCGTTATGGACGCGAATACCCGTCTTGGCGTTCCGGGACCCTTTCATCTGCTTGACCCTTTCCGCTCCGGTCATGGCTATATCCTTTCCGAAGCCCGCATAACGGCGCTTCTTGCTCTGGGGTTGCCCTCGATCTCTTCGATGCCGGGCCGCCGGCCCCTTTTGTACAGCCTTTTGAAGACCGGCCTGCCGCCGCACACGCAACGGGGAAAGTCGGGAGGGCAGGTGCAAGCCTTTTCCCAGGCGACCATGGCCCTTTTCACGCGCCGATCCTCAAGAGAATGATACGACAGGGCCACGAACCGCCCCCCTTCCGCAATGAAAGAGGGGACCTTGTCCAAGAATATGTCGAGATGTTCCAACTCTCGGTTGACGGCTATCCTCAGGGCTTGAAATGTCCGGGTAGCCGGGTGTTTTGCCTTGGGTCGATGAGACGGCCGAGATAGGGCCTTCACCAGGTTCGCTACCTGGCCGGTGGTGTCGAGCGAGCGCTCTCTTCGCGCCTTTACGATGGCCTTGGAAATCGATTTGGCCATTCTCTCTTCACCGTAGTCCCTCAGCAGGAGTTCCAGGTCCCGTTGGGAAAGGGTGTTCACCAGGTCGCGCGCCGTGAGATTTTCCCCCGGGTCCATTCGCATATCCAGCGGCTCGTCTCTGTTGAAACTGAACCCCCGGCCCGAACCCTCAAGTTGGTAGGAAGACATCCCCAAATCCAGAAGGAGGCCTGAGATCTCCCGGATCCCCAGATCTTTCAAAATCATGTCCAGGTCCGAGTAGTTTCCCTGGATGACGCGGGCCCCGGTTTTGAGTTTCGCCAACCGTTGCCGCGTCAGACGGACAGCCTCCGGGTCCCTGTCCACGGAGATGAGAAGGCCGCCCGGAGAAAGCCGACTTCCGATCAAC
This sequence comes from Deltaproteobacteria bacterium, assembly GCA_019307165.1. Classification (GTDB taxonomy): domain Bacteria; phylum Desulfobacterota; class DSM-4660; order Desulfatiglandales; family Desulfatiglandaceae; genus JAFDKD01. The sequence continues at coordinate 17,893 of JAFDKD010000066.1, forward strand.
ACGCTGTGCCCGCCGCTTCCCGCGGTCCCATCCACGTAGATGCCGTCCGCCGCCGTTACCAGATCATCGACGGCCGCCTCCGCAAGGACCGGCTGATGGGGGTATTCCACGTGACGGCCTTCTAAATACCGAATTCGGAGAGGGTCCGGCTGACTTCAGGAAAGCTATGTTTCGCCCGCTCAAATTCCTCTTCCCACCTCCCCTTGTCCCAGATCTCGAATCGCTTCAGTTCGCCGACGAGAACGACCTCTTTTTCAAGGCAGCCGATCTCGCGCAGGTCCGGGGGAATCGTAATTCGCCCCTGCTTGATTTGACACTCCGCGGCGCCGGAAATAAAATATCGAAGATAGGTCTGGGCGGCTTCGTTGAACTGAGGCAGGGCCGCGGCCTTTTCTTCGATGACCCGCCAGTCGTCCCGGGTATAAACCCAGAGGCAGGCGTCCTGGTTGGTGACGACCAGGCAGTCGTCT
>JAFDKD010000576.1 GCA_019307165.1 Deltaproteobacteria bacterium
CACTCGGGATACAGCTTTAACCAGGGTCTTTTGTCATAGATTGAGTTCATGATTCCTCCTGAAATCAGAGCGCCAGGTATCTGGACTTCAGGTCTTCGTCCTCCAAGAGCTTGTCGGGTGTGCCGTTCCATTTATTTTCACACTTATCAATTACAAACGCCCGGTTGCTCAGTTCGACGGCAAATCTGAGCCCCATTTCAGACAGAAGGATGGTGATGTCTTCCTCCATCAGCTTTCTGATTTGTTCCGCCAAGGCCTCTACGACCAGAGGGGCAAGTCCTTCGGAAGGCTCATCCAGTAGAAGCAGTTCCGGGTTTCCCATCAGCGTTCTGCCGATGGTCAGCATCTGCTGTTCACCTCCGGAAATCTGATTTCCCTTGTGGCGCTGGAGATTTTTCAACTGGGGAAACAGTCCGAACACCTTATCCAGATCCCAGTTTCCAAACCCTTCCTTATACGCCACCTCCAGTTGCTCCCGCACTGTAAGGCTGGGGAAGACACGCCTGTCCTCGGGAACAAAGCCGATGCCCGTCCTGCTGATGGTGTAGGCGGACTGGCCGATTATTTCCTTGCCTTTGAACTTGATGCTCCCCGTATGCGGCCGAGTCAATCCCATGATGCTTCTGATGGTGGTTGTTTTCCCGGCCCCGTTTCGTCCCAAGACACAGACGGTCTCGCCTTCATCGATATCGAGCGAGATACCAAACAAGATATGGCTGGTCCCGTAGAACGTGTGGATGTCTTTGACTTGGAGGATCATCATTTTTCTCCCAGATAGACCTTCCTGACTTCAGGGTTTTCTTTGATTTCATCGGGGGTCCCGTCGGCGATGATCCGGCCGAGGACCATCACTGCGATCCGTCTTGCCCACATAAATACAACGCTCATATCGTGTTCCGTGAACAGGAGGGTAAGCTTCTCTTTTTCGGCAAGCTCGCTGATCAAGGCCATCGTCTCGAGACGTTCCTCCGGGGCCATGCCGGCAGTCGGCTCGTCAAGGAGAATTATCTCGGCTTTATTCGCCAGAATCATGGCTATTTCGAGCCGTTTCTTGTCTCCATGTGACAGGAGTTCCCCCGGAACATGGGCCAAGTCGGACAGCCCCACCTTTTCCAGGATGTCTTCCGTCTCTTTCAAAAACATATTTTTTGCCTTGGAGAAGAGGTTGTAAGAACGCCTGGCGCTGGCAATCAACGTCATCTGAATACTCTCAAACACGCTCAGCTCGGGATAAATATTAACAATTTGGAATGACCTTCCAATGCCTTTGCGAACGATTTTGTCAGGCGGAAGTTTGGCGAGGTTTTTACCCTTAAAAAGCATCTCCCCTGAATCGGGCGAGAAGTAGCCGGTGAGCAAATTGAAAAGTGTCGATTTTCCGGCCCCGTTGGGTCCGATGACGGCAAGGCGTTCACCTGTTTTGACCTCTAAGTTTACGTCGGATACGGCCATCAATGCCCCGAACGATTTTGAGAGGCTTTTTATATGTAGAAGCATGCCGTTACTCCTCGATTACACACCCGGTTCGTTTTTTTGAAGTTTTTCTTGTATGTATCCACAAATGCCGCTAGGCATGAACATGATGAGAATAATAATCAGACAGCCCAATACCATTTGCCAGTAATAGGTATAAATGGAAATGTAATGTTCCAGAAGGGTAATGATGGCGGCTCCCACCATAGGGCCGACAAAGCTTCCAACGCCTCCCAGAATGCACATCAATACCACGGCGGCAGACGTGGTCCAATAGCCAAAATCAGCGAAAACGGAACGATTGAACATGGCAAGGAGGGCGCCGGCACTGCCGGCAAAAAATCCTGCGATCACGAAATTCAACAACAGGTGATGCCATACCTTGAGCCCGCTGAAGGTCACTCTCTCCCGGTTTTCGCGAATAGCCACGATCGTCTGCCCGAAGGCCGAATCCTGTATTACCTTGATGATTGCCGAGCAGATGATGAGCACGATAAAGGCCAAATAGTAAAAGACTTCAGGCTGTTGCAAAACGGCCGGGATAGGGATGCCCGTAATGCCGTCGTCTCCTCCGGTGAAGCTATACCACTTATGGGCGATGGCCCAGATGATCTGACCGAAACCCAGGGTGAGGATGGCAAAGTGGATACCCGTGAGTCTGATAGAGAAGTATCCGATGATGACGGCAAAGAGGCCGGATATGACGGGGGCTGCTAATAACCCTATAAAAGCAGGGAGCTTAAGCTCCACCACAAGGATAGCAAAAGTGTAGCCCCCAACAGCATAAAAACAGGCGTGACCAAAGGAGGGCAGACCGGCGCGACCGAGGATCATATTCAAACTCATGGCGAACAGGGCCACGATGAAAATTTCAATAGCGAGATGGAGCCACATCTCGGGGGCCCATAACGGCATGAGAGCAAAGAACCCTGTCGTTATCAAAAGCCAGGGCCACATCCTATTTTTCTTTTTTTCAATCGCTTGTGACATTTTATGGAAACTCTATTCTATTTTATGATGACGGGTTTACCGAACAGCCCCCAGGGTCGTACGATCAAAACGATGACCATGACGAGGTACATGAATGCGATGGCCAACTCGGGGAAGACCAGAATTCCAAACGCCTGGACCTCCCCGCATATGAAAGAGGCCAGCAAGGCGCCGGGAAGACTTCCCAACCCGGCGATAACCACCACAATGAAGGCGGTGATGCCCGCTTCGACCCCCATATCCGCCGACAGCCCAGCCATGGGCGCCACCAAGGCACCGCCGATGGCCGCTATCCACGCGCCCAGGCCGAAAACGCCCGTGAATACCCATGGGACATTGATCCCCAGCGCCTCGGTCATTTCTCTGTCATCCGCGGCCGCCCGCATGGTCTTTCCCCAGCTTGTCCGGTTTACGATGAACCAGATGAGGAAAAAGATAAAAAAACCCATGAGAATAAGAAAGACGTTGTACAAAGGGAAAAAAAGGCCGGAAATTTCGACCGGCCGTTGAAACATGGGAGGCATGGGGGCCGTCTTGATGATCCAGCCCCACGACATCCGCGCCAGGTCGTAAGTCACAATCAGGACCCCGTATGTCATGAGAAGGATGTAGATACCCCGTTTTTCGTAGAAGCGCCTCATCAGGAATACTTCCACGACACAAAAAAACGCGGCCACAAGAACGGGCGCAATCACCAGGGTCAACCAAAAACCGTAGTTCGTGCCGCCGAAAAGCTTGATGAACGTATAGGACATGTAAGCCCCGAGCATGTAGATGCCGCCCTGGGCGAAATTCATGATTTTCAGCA
>JAFDKD010000577.1 GCA_019307165.1 Deltaproteobacteria bacterium
GCCATCATTATCTCCTTTGCGCCGCTTTATTTCATCACCGGAATGATGGGTCCCTACATGGCGCCCATGGCTTTCAACGTCCCTGTGGCCGTTACGGTCAGCACCGTTGTCGCATTTCTGGTGACGCCCTGGCTGTCTTACAAACTTCTCAAGCCGGCCGGGACGCGCGCCGGGGGTGGCGTGACCGGGACCGGCCTGTATCGCATTTACGCGGCCCTGTTGAAACCGCTTTTCCGGTCCCCCGCCCGCTCCTGGTGTCTTCTGTTTTTCGTCCTGTTGCTGTGCGCCGCCGCCATGTTGCTGCCCGCCTTTCAGCTGGTCCCCCTGAAGCTGCTGCCCTATGACAACAAGGACGAATTCCAGGTGGTGATCGATATGCCGGAAAGTACGACGCTTGAACGGACGCAGGGGGTCGCCGCAGAGCTGTGCGGGTATTTGAGCGGGGTAGCGGAAGTGAAAGACTATACGGCCTTCGTAGGGCTGCCTTCGCCCATGGATTTCAACGGCATGGTTCGGCATTACTATCTGCGGGACGGCGCCCATTATGCCGACATTCGGGTGACTCTGGCGGAACGCCGGCATAGATCGCAGCAGTCCCACGCCATGTTGCTGAGGTTGCGGCGCGACCTGGAAGCCATTGCAGAAGAGGCCGGCGCGCGGATCAAGCTGGTGGAGGCGCCGCCCGGCCCACCGGTCATCTCCACGATTGCCGTCGAACTCTACGGGGAAAAGGCCACACCCTACGATGCCCTGCAACAGGCGGCCAAAGCCCTTGCCGCACGCCTCGAAAAGGAGCCGTTTGTCGTGGACGTGGACACGTCGGTGGAGGACGACCAGCAAAAGATCACATTTGTGCCGGACAGGGAAAAGGCGGCCCTGTCGGGCATTTCAACGGAAGATATCGCCATGACCGTCCGACTGGCCGGCGACGGGCTCGTGGCCGGGACCATGCAGATACCCGACGAAGTCAATCCCCTTCCGGTGGTCCTTCGACTTCCTTACGAGGTTCGCAGCTCCCCCAACGCCGTGGCCGCCCTGCGGGTCAAGGGAAGGCCGGGGATTACGAAAATCCGTGAGAAATCGGGGCTTCGGGATGCGCCGCAGCCCATCGTACCGATCGGCGAGCTGGGCGAGGTGAAACGATCCCTTAAAGACAAGGCTATTTATCACAAGAACCTGCGGCCGGTGGCATACGTTTTTGCCGATGTGGCTGGAAGGACGCCGGCCGAGATCGTGCTCGATGTGAGCCGCGACATGAACCGTCCGGCCGGGAACGGGGTCGCGCTCCCGGTCGCGGACCGCACCTATTTCAACCCGGGCGGGGGCATTCCCTGGACACTGCCTGCCGGTATTCGGGCCGTGTGGGACGGGGAAGGGGAGTGGGGGATCACCTTGCGGGTGTTTCGCGATCTGGGCATCGCATTCGGCGTGGCGCTGCTGGGCATTTTCCTGGTGCTGCGCATCCAGACCGGCCTTTCCGCCATCACGGGTCTCATCATGCTGGCCATACCCCTGTCCATCATCGGTGTCATGCCGGGGTTCTGGCTGCTGAATCACCTGGGCGAACGGGCGGTGGACGGATTTCCCAACCCGGTCCTGTTTACGGCGACGGCCATGATCGGCATGATCGCCCTGGCGGGCATCGTGGTCCGCAACTCTCTCATCCTGGTAGAGTTTATCCACAAGGGACTGCGCGACGGTGTGGCCCTCCAGGAAGCCTTGCTGCAGGCCGGCGCCGTTCGCATGCGCCCCATATTTTTAACGGCGGGCACCACCCTGCTGGGCAACATGGTCATTACGCTCGACCCCGTATTCAGCGGCCTGGCGTGGACGATCATTTTCGGCATTGCCGCATCGACCCTCTTTACGCTGGTCGTGATTCCGGTGCTGTACCATCTGGCCTACGGCAAAAAGCCCGGGCACGGCCTGCCTTCGCCAAGGGAGACGGAAGCGTGAAAACCGCATTCAAACTACTGGGAATCCTTCTGGCTCTGGCCTTCCTGGCCGGGGTCATGGCCTATCTGACGGGTTTTTTCGAACCCAAAATTCCCGTGGACGAGCCGGAAGCCCGACCCGCCGCGGAAACGTTTCGCGAATTCACGGTTAAAGTCATCGACGCCCCCGTGATCGAAGAGGCGGCCGGCACGCTTCGGGCCAAGGTCGAAACGGTCATTTCGCCCCTGATTACGGCCGCCATTTCATCCATAACGGTGTGGCCGGGTGACGAGGTGAAAAAAGGGGATATGCTGGTGAGGCTCGATTCCCGGGAACTGAAGGCGCGGGTGGACCAGGTCCATCAGGCGGTCGTGGCCTCAAAGGCCAATCTGGAGCAGGTCCGGAAAGACGTGGGGCGGGTGCGGCGAATCGCGCGGGCGGATCGCGGGGCGGTGTCCCGGGCCGAAATCGATCGGCTGGAGGCGGCCCTGAGCGCGGCCGAAGCCAACCTGTCGCGCCTGAAGCGGCAGAAGGACGAGGCCGGGACCGCACTCAGCTACAGTAAGCTGACTGCCCCGATCTCCGGCCGCATTGTGGGGCGCTATGGGGACCCGGGGGACACCGCGCGCCGGGGCGAACCGCTGCTACGCATGTACGACCCGAATACGCTCCGCCTTGAAGCCAATGTCAGGGAAGCGGTGGCCTCGAAGCTGGCCAAGGGCCGGTCTCTTTTTGCGGATATCGATGCCGTAAACCGGCGGTACCCGGTGGTGGTGGACGAGATCGTCCCCACGGCCGATCCCGGTTCGCGGTCCTTTCTCGTCAAGGCGACCCTGAAAGACGGCGCTGGTCTGTATCCGGGCATGTTCGGGCGGCTCTTGATCCCCATCGCCCGGACCGAAAAAATTCTCATCCCGGCCGAGGCGGTGACGCGTGTGGGACAACTCGATTTTGTCATGGCGGCGTCCGATCGGGGACCGGTCCGCAGGTATGTCCGCGTGGGGGAACGGCAGGCCGACGGTCAGGTTCAGGTGATCAGCGGTCTGGCGCCGGGAGAGACCGTCCTGATTGCCGAGCAATAGGAAGATTTTTCGACAGGATAACCCGGCTTCGTCTCGTTAAAAGCGAAACTACGCCGCGGCCCCGCCCAAGGACGGCGGGATCTCCGCTCCGCTCCGACAAGTCTGATCGATCGGGAAACTTCACGAAGACGGGAACCTTCGTGGTCGTTGTCGTAATCGTTATCGATTTCAATCAATGACTCACACAAATCGCCGTAGGGTGGGATTTTACATCCCACCACTGAGACAGGCAATGGACAACCGATCTTCGGCGG
>JAFDKD010000578.1 GCA_019307165.1 Deltaproteobacteria bacterium
TGTCCCCCCATTTCAATGCATTCCTTGGGGCAGAAAAACCGGCAATACCCGCAGCCCTTACACAATTCCGACTTGACAACGATTCTTCCTTTGGCCATGAGCGTTATTCCTTCCTATATCTCATTTCCCCAGACGGTAATACCTATGACACAGTTCGCAGGAAACCCGCCAAGATTATGGGTGAGGCCAAGGCGAGGATTATTAATCTGTCTTTCCCCGCATCTGCCTTGCAGCTGTTTATACACCTCATAGATCATTCTTATGCCGGAGGCCCCAATAGGATGCCCAAAGCTTTTCAAACCCCCGTCCGATTGACAGGGGATTTTCCCGTCCAATTCGAAAAAGCCTGCATCCACATCATCCTTTGCCTTTCCCCTGGGAGAGATCTGTAAATCTTCGTATGTCACAAGTTCGGTTATGGAAAAGCAATCATGGACTTCGATCATATTGATCTCTTCCCTGGGGTCCTTTATGCCGGCTTCTTCATAAGCCTTGATCCCGCAACGGTAGGTTGTTTCCACATGGGTCCCATCCCATTCCTTGAATCTGTATTCCTCTTCAGGGCTGACTGCAATCTGCAGGGCTTTGGCGTAGACAGGGTCCGGGCGGAAATCTTTTGCCATATCCTCCCTGACAATAATCGCCGCCGCCGCCCCTTCCGTTACGCCGCAACAATCGAAGAGGCCCAGTGGCCATGCAATCATGGGCGCTTTCATAATGGTCTCTACGTCCACCTTCCTCCTCAAATGAGCCTTGGGAGTCAACGCCCCGTTTGCATGGCTCTTTGCCGATATCTTGGCCAATGCCATCTTACCCTCTTGCGGGCTCAAGCCGTACCTGTCAAAATATCTGGTGGCCAACATGGCAAATTGTCCCGGGGCGGTCATATTGGGAAAGACCTGTCGATTATAAATGCCCCGGAGCTGGCCGAAATCGGGCAGGCCGCCATACCCTATGTCTTTCAGTTTTTCGACCCCCAAGGCCAAAGCAATGTCGCATGCGCCCGATGCTACGGCATAGCCGGCTGCTCGAACAGCTTCGGTCCCGCTTGCACAAAAATTTTCCACCCTGGTTACGGGTATATATGGCAACTTCAGTGCCGCCGCCAATGGAATGGCGCTTTTCCCGACATTGACCTCATCGAAACAGGTGGAGAGCCAGGCGGCATCGATATCTTTTTTTTCAATGCCCGCATCCCCGATCGCCTCCTCAAAGGCTTCAACCATCAGTGATTCCGCACTTCTATCGAAATGCTCGCCAAACTTGGTACAACCCATTCCGATAATAGCGATCTTATTTTTTATACCTGTTGTCATATCTGATTACTCCTCTACACATTACGCCTTGACGGGCATTGCTTTCCAGAAATAGCCGGTGATACCGCGAGCTTGATCAAGGTATTTTTTCCTGAACGTCATTTGAACCGGCTGACCCACCTTTAGGGATTCCATTTGGCAGTCGGTGATGTCAAACCAGTATCGCCCTCCTTTTTCAAAATCCACAATGCCGTACAGGGCCGGCGGGTCTTCTGAAAACGCAAGGTGGTCAGCCGTGTATGTGAAAAGGCGGCACGGTTTGTCGGAAAAGGAATAATCCTCCATCCGGTCCACGGCCCCGCATTCAGGGTTGACACATACCGTTTCTTTGGGAAACTGGGGCGTTCCGCAGCTTTCGCATTTCGAACCGACCAGTCTCAAAACCGCGTTCTGTTCTCTCCACGCCAGGGACAGGCTGGTGGGGGATATCTCCTCTCCCCGTATTCCTATTTCTTTCGGTAACATTCCTTTGAATGAAAGATATTGCGTGTAGTTCTTCAATTCACTTTTGTATCCCAGGTTCTTTTCAAGCTTTTTCCTGTCCTTGAGTTTATTTATCTCCTCCGTTACCTCAAAGAGCAGTACGTCACTGCCGCTCCCATAGCTGGCCACCATGATCCTGTCACCCGGCTGTGCTTCCTCAAGGGCGCCTATCAGCATTAAAAAAGGATGAGACGATCCTGTATTTCCTACAGTATCCATCAAAGGCGCCTGAACCTTTCCCTGTTCCAGCCCAAGCGTCTTGGCCATGGCTTGATGATCTCTTATGCTCAAGGGCGGGAAAACCACTTTTGATATGTCATCTAATTTGAGTCCGCACTTGGCGAGGAGCGCTTGGATCGCTTCGGGAACCATTTTGAAATAGCCCTGCTGTCTGATCCACCTCTCTTCCCACGTTCTGGTGAATTTGTCCTGGTCTATTCGCCGTTGATCTGCAAAATCATATGAGACCGAGTGGTGCCCCGTAAGGGATGCGATCACCCCATCGTTCCCCACAATCATTGCAGCGGCTCCGTCGCCGAACAGCTGCTCCATTGCACCCCCGGCCTTTCCAAGCCGGGAATCGGACGCACAAACCATACTTGGTTCCGGACCGTTCTCCTTCAGGGCGGAAATGAGTGCGGTCGTCCCTGACTTCAGACATCCGGAAAAATCCGCCGTTCTGATGTTTGGACTAAGATTCAAGGCTGCACCGGCAATCGACGCGTTTCCCCGCTCTTTATTAGGGAAAGTTGTGGAGGCAAGATACAACGAACCTATTTTCTCCTTCCTTACATCTGAAAAGCAGTCCATTCCTGCAGCCACGGCCATGGTGAGACTGTCTTCATCGTAATTGGCTACTGATTTCTCCCCCCGTGCCAATCCCCCAGTTCCCGGATTGAACCATGACATGGCCTTGAAAATAGTTTCCCGCTTAAGTCTGTAATAGGGCAAGTATACGCCGTAAGATATAATCCCTTTCACAATATATCTCCTTTGCCAAAGAATTCCTTCACTTTAGATCACTTTAGTCACTTACAGGGGCGCAAAGAAATTGAGAATTGAACATTAGTTTCAAACTAAACCCTCCAGCTCTGGTGCCGTCCTACGCCGAGGCTTCCGTCTTCGCCTATAGGCTACGCCGCGACAAGTCGGCCCGACAGGGAGGACCCGGATAGGTTCGACCGATCCGGGGAGGAATGAATCAGTTGTAGCAGCTGGTTTAACGTTATCATGATTATGGGACGCCTCGAACATAGAATATGGGTTTAAACGCACACCGGAACGGAGGTCCAAATAATTTTCGTATCACGGTTCAAATCCTTTTTGCGTCATCCCCGCGCCCCCCAGTCATCCCCGCGAAGGCGGGGATCCAGCCAAACGGGGATCTGGATTCCCCTTCGGCTGTGAGCTCAGGGCCGAACGGCCGCCTGCGCGGGAATGACAGTTCGTGTGTTGCATATGGAGGTA
>JAFDKD010000067.1 GCA_019307165.1 Deltaproteobacteria bacterium
AAACGATCTTTTCTTGTTCCGCCACTTTTTTTTTTTTTTTTTTTATTGTCATTTTCAGGCCCATCCGGCCGGCACGTTAAGTGGTCATGGGCAGGGGATCACGCGTACCCCGCAATCAGAGTGGAGAGGTCTTCCACGTCCGCCCCCGTCTTGATCAGATTTCCGAGACAGATGGGGCACATGGCCACGATCGGTTTTCCGGTCTCCCGAAGATCGGCATACCGCTTATCAAGGATCTCCTTGGTCAGGGCGGGAGAGATGGACTCGGCAGGCCCCCCGCAGCAGCTTGTAAACTTGCCGGAATTCCTTACCCTGACATTTTCAATGCCGAAATCGGACAGAATCCTGGCAGGCACGTCGGATAATTCGAGGTATCTCCCGTAAAAGCACGGATCGTGCAGGGTCACCTGCCTGCCCGGGTCGCTCGCCTTGAAATTGACCAACTCAAAATAGGTTTTCACCTCGAAACTGATTCCGGTGTATTTGGGATAAAGGACTTTCAGGGCGTAGGTGGTGTGGGGATCCACCGTGATAATTTTCTTTATGCCTTGCTCTTTGAGTTTTCCGGCCACGAATTTTGCATGCTCTATGAACCCTTCGTTATCCCCAAGGTCATAGAGCAGTATGCCGCTGTAGTAGTCCAGTTTGGGCTTATAAAAAAAATCTACTTGGGATTTTTCAAGGATCTTGACGATACTTCCAAGGATATCATGAAAGCGCTTTTTGTCCTTCTTGGTCGCCAGGAACTTGAATCCCGTCTTGACGAGGAATTTGGGTACATACTTATTCAACCACACGTAGTTTCCGAAAGTCGTGTCCTCAAAGCGTTCAATCTGCTTGGTGGTCTTTGCAATAAACGGCGCCAGTTGATACATGAGCCCGGTGTAGAGCATGGCGTCGCCTTCAGGCCGCATGGGAACTTTTTTCCACCACGTGTTCACGGTCTTGTTGCCGGCGCCGAAGGGATTCCGCGTCTTCCTGATATTGTCCGCCAGGACATCGATGATATGTTTCGGGTTATACATCTTAAGACCTCCTCCAGCTGTCCACGACAAACCTTCTTAATCCGAGTATCAGGTCTCCCGGGTCGGCTTCCCTCGGACATGTTTGAATGCAAAGCCCGCAGTGCAGGCAGCGCCAGAGATCCTCGTAATTCTCCAGAATTCTTTCTTTAGCGCCGATCTGAGCGTATCGAATCATTTTTCTAGGAAAATGCTCGTATATGAGCGGGCATATGGCAGCGCATGTGCCGCAGTTGAAACAATCCATCGTCGTATCGATGCCGAAACGCTCCAACTCGTCGGCAAATTCCGGGTATACCTCGGTCATTTTCTTGTCCCCCTGATGATCGTACCGCCAAAAAAGGTTTCAGGTGTCAGTGTTCCCCGCCCAACAACGGCGGGGACACCCGACACCTAATGGGTGCATCACTTACAGGACTTGGTCATTGCACGGCCCCTATGGCGCCCCTAAAAGCCGGGTGTGCCGCGGCATAGCAGCCCTTTAGCGAAGCCGGGCGTGCCGCGGCGTAGCAGCCCTTTAGCGAAGCCGGGTCCTATGGGCCCGGATCTTTACTCGCCGGCCTCCTCCGCTCCGCTCTCCGCCAGCCGATACCGGAAGTAACTCCCATCCTGGTCAGCCTCCACGACATCGCCATATTTCTTCATGGTCGCGACGTACCACATGACATCCGATGACGGGATCCCGGTGGCCCCGGCAATATCCGGGACTGTCCCGGCATCGTCCTTGAGCTGCTCCTTGATGGCCTTGACTGCCTTGTTCTGCTCCTTCATCCTGGCCGCGGCCGCCTTGACGGTCTGCTTGCGGTCCTGACGCAGTTTCTTCATGGCCTCTTTCCGCGCCGTCTTTTCCTCATCCTTCTCGCTCATGGGAATTCCCCTCAGGATTGATGATTGAATATTGACTATTTATGGAACTACCTTAACTCATGCCGAAACGGCATCCTTTCCAAATCCGCAACCCGTAACCCGCAACTCGCAACCCGCAACCCGTAACCCGCAACACGCAACCCGTAACCCGCAACTCGCAACACGCAACCCGAAATGCTATACAATCTGATCCGAAACGATCATGTCCACCATGTCTTCATACTGTTTCAGCGTCCAACCTTTCACGTTGATGGCGTTTTCGGGGCAACCCGCCACGCACGTGCCCCCGCCGGTGCACAGGGCCGGGTTGACCTGGGCCCGCATGACCTTCTCTCCGTCTACTTCCATTTCCACCATCGTCAGGGTGCCTTCGTGATTGCAGGCTTCCACGCAGGCGGATCCAGTTCCACATAGCCGCGGCCCAAGGTGGCCGAGGCCTTGACGGCGGCCCCGGATGCAGCGGCGCATGCCTCCCCGATATCAAACGGCGCCTGACAGGTACCGGCCAGCAGGATGCCGGACACGGCCACCTCCACGGGCCGCAACTTGGGATGCACCTCCTGGAGGAATCCGTCAACCCCCATCGGAAGCTTCATCATCTGAACCAGATCAGAAACATCGTTGGATTCCATCCCGACCGCAAGCACCACCAGATCCACGGGGACCTCGATTTCCTCTCCGAAAGTCAAGGTATCTTTTACCCGAACCCGCAAAGGTTGACCGCCGGGCCCGGTGTTTTCCATCACTTCCGGGGCCTCCTGGGCCTCGAAACGGAAAAATATGACCTTGTTGCCGGATGCGCTTTCATAAATTTCTTCCTGCCCGCGACCGTATGTTCGGATATCGCGGTAGAAATCAAAGATTCTCGTCCCCGGGTGCGCCTCGCGGATCGTGTTGGCGGCATGGAGCGTAGCGCTGCAGCAGACCCTGGAACAGTACTCATGGAGGTTTCCCTTCTCGTCCGCTTCGTGAACCCCCGGGATCTGCCTGCTGCCCACGCAATGGATCATGGCCATGCTCTTGATTTTTTTGCCGTTCCATACCAGGGATTCTCCGCCTCCCTGTTCGCGGTTTTCGGAGATGATCCGTATGAGATCGGGAAGCGTGATGACTTCCTTATGCTCGCCATACCCATATTCTCCGCTCGCCGGCGTATAGGGCCTGAAACCGGTGGCCAGGACGATCACACCGGTCTCGAGGACATGTTCCTCTTCACTTTCCGGAATACCCGCCGGATAGACCCCCGCGAAAGGGACAAACTCACCCATGCCTCTGCCTGATGCGCTCAGCCGCTCTATCTCATCTCGATACGCGTCCGATTCCGGAGGCTTTCTCGCAAAAGTAAGCCTAAAATTGCCGATAAAGCCTTCAAAGGCGGTGATATGCGAACAGGTGTACACCTTGATGGAGGGATCGTTCAGGACGTCCCGGGTAAGTTCCGATATGATATCGGAGACCTTGTCCTCGGTGGGGAACACATGCTCCCATTTGGAGACCCATCCGCCCAGAAAAGGGGACTTTTCGATGAGTGCCACCTCGATCCCCCGATCGGCCAGGTCTTTTGCGGCTCTCAGACCGGCAACACCGCCGCCGATCACGGTGACATGCTTTTTCGCATCCACACGGAAAGGCTCGAGGGGTTTGAGTTCCTTTGCCTTGGCCGCCGCCGCCGCAACCAGGCGGCTCGCCTTGCGGGTTGCCTGTTCCCCGTGATGGACCCAGCTCACCTGTTCGCGGATATTGGCGTGCTCATATATGTAAGGGTTCCCATCGGCCCTGGTGATGGCGTTTCGAAAGGTGGTTTCGTGGAGGTCGGGGGCGCAGGAGGCCACAACCACCCGGTCGACGGCCCCGCTTTTAAGGTCCTCCATAATGAGTTCCTGACCCGGGTCCGAACACATGAACACGTTGTCCCGTACTTTGACGACACCGGGAATATTTTTGGCATTTTCACAGACCTTTTCTATATCCACATGGTCGGAAATGTTTCCGCCGCAGTGGCAGACATATACGCCGACCTTCTGTCCCGAGGTTGCCGTTTGGTCCTTGTTTTCATCCGACATGACTGCCTCTCTCCATCGTTGTTTCAGATCTCTACGCGATCACGCCGCGGCCTTGGCTGTGCGACTCAAGGATATCAAATACTTGGAGGCCTCCATGGCGGCCGCACCCGCCTCCACGATGGTATCCACAATGTCCTTCGGCCCCGCAGCCGCCCCGGCCGTAAACACACCTTCCATGTCCGTCAGCGTGGGGGCGGTCTTGGGTTTGATGGTCCTGATAAAGGCATCGGATCCGGTGGATACCGAGCAAATCCCTTCCGGGTTCCATCCCGCCACCATGCCCAGAGACAGGATGACCAGGTCGTGTTCGGCAATATTCACCCCTCCGCCATCGCCTTGGGCCTCATAGTGCAGCTTCACCGTCCCATTTTCTCCGACATCCAGGGTGGCCACTTTTCCTTTGACGAATTCGACGCCCATGGCCATGGCGTTCTGAAAAAACTGTTCATAGCCCTTTCCGAAGGCGCGTATGTCCATATAGTAGATGGTGATATCGGCCAGCGGCACCGCACCCGACAGGAGCATGGCCTGTTTGATGGCGTACATGCAGCAGACGCGCGAGCAGTAGGGAATCCCCATGCTCTTGTCTCTCGATCCCGCGCACTGGATGAATGCGATGGAATCCGGCTCCATGCCGTCTGAAGGCCTCAGGACCCGGTTATAGGGTCCGTGCGGGGCAAGGAGCCTTTCCGCCTGGAGGGCGGTGATTACGTTGGGGATTTTCCCTTCCCCATACTGTTGCTTGTCCTCCAGCGGGGTCAGTTCAAACCCGGTCGTTATCACGGCCGTTTTTGCCTCAATGGAGAAATCCTCGGGTTCCTGAAAGTAGTCGATGGCGTCTGTCGGGCAAACCTTGGCGCACTTTCCGCAGAGCGTGCAGTTTTCCACATCCATCAGCGCCACCTGCGGGATGGCATTGGAAAAAGGCACGTAGATGGCCTTGCGCCCAGCGAAACCTCCCTGCTCCTCATCGGAGACGTAAACGGGGCAGCCGTACTCGCACTGCCTGCACCCGATACACTTGACCTCGTCCACAAACCGGGGTTTTTGTCTGACCTCGGCATGCACTTTTCCGCCGGCGCTCTCAAGGGCCCGCAGTTCGCAATAGGTAAAGAGGGTGATATTGGGATGGTGGGCGGCCGCGGCCATTTTCGGCGTGGTGATGCAACTCGCGCAATCGAGGGTCGGAAACACCTTGGACAGCCGGATCATTTTGCCCCCTATGGTGGCGTCTTTTTCTACGACCGCCACCTTGAAGTCCTGATCGGCCAGGTCCAGGGCCGCCTGCAGCCCGGCGATGCCGCCGCCTACTACCAGCGTGTCGAATTTCATTGCGTCTGTTGACATAAATCTTTCCTTTCGCTCGCCTGTGACGCCCGCACTTCCGCCCGGAAACGCCGTTGTAAGTGGTCCTTTTTCCAACACGGTCCGGGTCTCAGCCATGTCTCCGGCCCTGACAAGACAGGACCGGAGACCCGGTTATGCGGCCTTTTTTTCCGATCCCGGACGCCCCAATTCCTGGACGAGCAGGTTCATCTCATTCACTTCTTTGACAAAGGCCCGGGTGCAAACGGTGCAAACCCCGGTGAGGCGGAGCCTCCGGGGATCCAGGCCCTTCTCCCTCATCATGGCGTACACTTTATCCACCCTGGACGCCAGGGCGGGATAGGCGCCCTCATAGGGGCACTCCACCCCGCACGACATGATAATGATGCCGTAGATCCCTTTCTCAAAACAGTCCATATAGAACTTTTCCGGGAACATCACAGGCGCCCTTACCCGTATGACATAGGTGTTCTCCGGGTAGCTCATGTGGGCCTGACCTACGGCGTTGGCTCCGGGATACGCGCAATCCTCGGTGGCCAAGATCAATATTTTCGCCTCGTTTTCCTGGGCTGACATTGGGGCCCCCGTCTATTTATTACGTCTGACAAACATCCTATCAGCGCCGTCAACGCTCAAATATCCCAGATAGTCGTGGCCTACCTTATTGGCCCAGCGCGGGATATCGTTTCTGGATCCGGGATCATTGGACAGGATCTCCAGGATCTGACCGACCTGAACGTTCCCCATGCCTTTTTTCGCTTCCAGCAGGGGGCCGGGGCAGGAAACACCTCTTGCGTCCACTACACTGTCGGCTTGAATGCTGTTAAGATCGACTTCTCCCATGATAAATCCTCCTTCATCTTTAGATTTTGTTTTCGGTTTATGCCTCGCAAGTTCTCGAGGCGGTTTTCCTTCAGCCATGCCGGATGAGCAGTTGAAAGTGCTCCGGGTGTTTTCGAACCGCCATCACCCGATCGCTTCCCGTTCTCAGCGCATTGTTGAAGTTGTCCTGGGCTTCCGGATCCGTAGTGAGCACCTCAAGGACCTGTCCCGGCTCCATCCGCCTGAGCCAGCTTTTCGCCTTGACAATGCACCAAGGACAACTCCATCCGCGCAAATCCAAGACCTTATCGACGGTGTACCCACTCTCCACTGCTCACCCTTCCTTTGGTTTTACTTCGCCCACAACCTTCTGCAAAGAGAATGCCAAATTCATCACCCGAAACTCCCGATTATATATCCCATTGATTTTTCAAATAAATGGGCTCATCGCCGGTTTTTGCTTGTCATTTACAAAAC
Organism: Deltaproteobacteria bacterium; assembly: GCA_019307165.1. Classification (GTDB taxonomy): domain Bacteria; phylum Desulfobacterota; class DSM-4660; order Desulfatiglandales; family Desulfatiglandaceae; genus JAFDKD01. The sequence continues at coordinate 6,578 of JAFDKD010000067.1, forward strand.
AACTGTTTACCTTTAACATATGTTAACTTCCACGCGTAAACTGAACACCGCGAGCATTTCTACCGAAATCAAAAGCGGACGGGAATTGTCGAGAATAAGAATGGCGAACCGGCGCATCAATACCCACGAGCCAAGGTGGGGGAAAGGGTTAAGCCAAACATGCTTGATGCGGAATACAACAAATACTGGAAAACGGTCATCGAAACCATGCCTGATGGTCTTATGATCGTGGACCCGGACGGAATCATTCTCTCCATCAACGATGCGTTCAAGCGGCTCACCGGCTATACTGACAGTGAACTGATCGGCCGGCCCTGTGAGGTACTGGGCTGCAACACCTGCTTCGATACCAGGGCCCGGGGAGGCGAAAAGCACTGCCAACTGTTCAAGGACCATCATGTTCGTCACAGCAAATGCATTCTGAAAAGAAAGGACGGGAGGCCCCTGCACGTGCTCAAAAACGCCAACGTCCTGAGAGACGAAGAGGACCAGGTCGTCGGAGGCGTGGAAACCCTGACGGATTGCACCGAACTCGTGGCCAAAGAGGAGGTTATTTCAACACTTCGGCGGGAATTGGACATCGAAGACAGCTTCGAGGGGATTATCGGCAGGTCTGCTGCCATTCAACAACTTAATGATCTCATCCAAAGCGCAGCCAATTCGGAGGCCCCGGTGGTCATTTACGGTGAGAGCGGCACGGGAAAAGAGCTGGTTGCCGCCGCTATCCACCATCTCGGTGTCCGCCGCAAGGGACCCTTTATCAAAGTGAACTGTGCGGCCTTGAATGAAGCCCTGCTGGAAAGTGAACTGTTCGGGCACATTAAAGGCGCTTTCACCGGCGCGGAACGCGCCCGGAAGGGGCGCTTTGAGGCGGCCAGCAAGGGCGACCTGTTCCTGGATGAGATCGGCGATCTCCCCCTTTCGACACAGGTGAAGCTGCTGAGGGTGCTTCAGGAGAAGGAGATAGAGCGGGTTGGGGACCACAAACCGATTGCCATCGATGTCCGCATTATCACCGCTACCAACAAGGACCTCCAGAAACTCATGAAAGAGGGCCGCTTTCGTGACGACCTCTATTACCGAGTCGGCGTCATCCCGATTCATATACCCCCGTTAAGGGACCGGCCGGAAGACATCCCCCTGCTCATTGAAACGTTCATCAGCCGAATTCGGCTAAAGAGCGATAAACGAATCACAGGCATGGAGCAGTCGGCCTTGAAGCAACTCACGGCCTATGACTGGCCCGGTAACGTCCGCGAATTGATAAACGTCATTGAATATGCCTTCGTCCTTTGTCCGAGGAATAAAATTACCCGCGACCACCTCCCCGCTACGGTCGCTGCAAAGAAAAGCCGCCCCGTTCGCAGACCGCGAAAGGAGGCGGCTGATAAATCGAAATCCGAAGAGGGAAAGAGAGCGCGAACGTTGCAGGCATTGACCGAAGCCGGGGGCAATAAATCCGAGGCCGCCCGAATTCTGGGGATCAGCAGGGTGACACTCTGGAAACGGCTTAAACAATATGACATCCAGGTGGACAAAGAAGTCCGGGGGTAATCCGCCTATTCAAAAAACACCTTGTTGTACTTGATATTTGCCTTGTCGAATTCCGCATAAATGGATGTCACCCGCCGGTTCGCCAGTTCTTTGGCGGTCTGCCCCTCTTCCGTTTCGTTATCCATGGCATAACACGCCAGGCATCTCTGGCAAATATGGGTTTCTCCCAGGTGGGTGACATTGAAATTGGCGGCGAAAAACACCCGCTTTTCCTTGTAATTGGCAAAATTCTCCACCGCGGGAAGATATTCCAGCGAGATATCAATGGATATATCGTCCCCCCCTTTCGCGATATTGATATAGTCCTCGAGAATGAGGGTGGAGACAAACTCATCCCTTTTTTCCTCGAATTTGGCGAGCATGCTCTCCAGGGTAAAGAGCTTCCCTTCGACCTCGATCCCCGCCTCCTCCAATGTCCTGTAGTCCCTTTGAAGGTAGCGATTGGCGATCATGACCGCCTGTGACACATGGGGGCACAAGTTGTGCGTGCAGCCGCGCGAATAACACTTTCTGAATTCATATTCCTCGTCGTCGACGCTACCTGAAAAGCGGGAAAAAAACAGGAATGCCTTAAACGGATGCTCTTCATGCGCAAGATCCACCTCATTGATCTCAAATGAGTTATCCACCGTGATTTGAGCCCCTTCTTTCCCCAGCAGGGCCAGATCCGTGACGCTGATCGGCGGTTTGTGAATGATATGTTGCTCCATCGTGTTTCCTCCTTCTTCGTTTGCCTGGTCTCGTTTCATCCCTTCGGAATCTTCAGGCCTCATTCCTCATGGGTCCCATCCTCTCCCAAAAAGAGGGCCAGTTCCTCCGGCAAGTCAACCATGGTTTCATTAATGGATCGCAAACCGTCGACAACACGGGAAAACATCATGGCAAGCCCCACATGTTCCACCATGATGAACAGATAATCCAGATCATGATCGGAAATATCCCACGGCTTATGATGATACAGGCGCAGCCCACCGATAATGTGCTCGTGAAAAGGGATGCAGATGGAAACGATGGCCCCGATCCCCTCTTCTTTGGCATCATCCGGATATTGGAGACGGTCATCATGATTTATGTCTCGAACGATTATGGGCTTTCCCGCAAGCATGGCACAGATCCCCCTGTCCGCCATGACCGGTCCTTTATTCAAGTAATCCGGGCTTAATCCAAAGCTTGCCAATACCTCCAGCTCTTTTGTCTCTTTGTTGAGAACGAAAATGGTCGATCCTTTGATCTCCAGGGCTCCCACCAGAAGCTGCACAAGATGCTTGGTCATGGCATCTGGGTTTTCCGATTTGGAGAGGGCCTTGCAAACAACTTTAAAAATGTCCAGGTTCATCTTGTCGTTGCTTTCCATGTGTGTCACTCCTTGAAATCACCGGAATTCTCCATTTTCACGGAGAGTGCCTATGCACAACAAACACCGTCGTCTTTGGGATAAGGTTATCGAAAGCCGCCTCTAGTTCATGATACATATGGCCGTATCTTTCAAAGTAGAGAGGAGTTTACCGGAGATGCTTCTCCCAAACATGCGGGTGATTTTCGTGGGTTTCCGATTAAGCAGAACCATATGATAACCGCCTTTCAGGGCCGTCTCCGCGATTTCGTCGGCGATGTCTTTTTCCCTCGCCTTGAAAATGTACGCCACTCGTTCTTCCGAAAACCCGTTGTCCAGAAGTTTACTCCTGGCGCCTTTCAGATAGGATTCCAGTCCCCTGAGGTCCCGGGCGAGAGACATCATGGTTCCTTTCAATCTGCCAAGCACCGCATTTGACCCTGTTTCAATTTCAGGCAAGGGTTCGTAAACGTGAAAAAGGGTAAATTCCATCTCTTCCACGGTCTGGAAAGTGCCCATGATAAAATCCATGGCCTTTTGATCCTGAATAGTGAAATTGTAGGGCACCAGTACTTTTTGTCTCGCCATAACCAGTCTCCTGCAAGGTCCTTCACGGCGTTTTTTCCCGATTTCCATGGATAGGATTTGCAAAGTTTGTGCCGGTTCCCCATTTTTCATATCACCGCCCGGTTTTTCTTTCGGGTCCGTCCGGAATCTCAGTGCCGAAGTCCCTGGTCAAGAGAAAAAATACAAACAAAAAAAGGGCCTTATCAGATTTCCATCTGAAAGACCCCAAGGTGGACGGGCAGCCTGAATTAAAGGAAAAATTAATGAAGCGGTTTTCCACCACCCTTGCGTTATCCATGTGCGGTTAACAACCGTTAACCACCAAATAGGCAAACTTCAGGACCCACTGCAAGAACAGCATCCTCGGAATTGGGTTGAGGAGCGAAATAGCGGCTCTTTATACCGAAATACTTACGCATCATCATGGTGATTGGTCCCCGGAAAGGATAGATTCGCTTAGGAAAGAACGTTAATTTGTTTAACTTTTCAAATCCTTCGGTCATGTTTTGTGCGTCCCACTCTACCCGTGCGCCAGTTTGTTTAAAGTTCCATGTATTAAATTTCTTGGCGAGCTTTTCGTTTCTAAATTCTGTTTCAAAGTGAAGCGGTCCCTGAACTATAAGCGGTTTCATACCGTCAATATTGCGAACCGCTTCTGATGCTGTTTTTCTTAGATTATCGCGACCTTCTGCCAAATACCGGAGGCTTTTTTCACCAGAGACATAGGCTTCTTTTCGTTTATCAACGACAACGGATTTCGCCCAAGGTAGACAGTTTTGCGCCTGTTGAACGGCAATATCTTCTCCCGAAAAAAAGCCGACGGGTAACCCCAACTCACCAAGCGCTGCTGCATAAATGTCCATCTCGCAGACACGGTGGTCGTTTATTTTAAAGTCAGAAAAAATTCCATAATGTGTGTGTGGAAAAAATGCGTTCTGTGTGCCTGCTCCCGCATGAATAGCAACATAGAGTATCAGGTCATAGTCTTTTGATTCACCAAACAAAGTAGGGCGAACGAAATGGCCGCCCACATAATTCGCTCGAGAATCTAATTTTTGCGTTAAACAGTTGAATCCGGTATCGTGAGTGTCTTTAACTGTGACTTTGGTTGCGCCACCTTCAAAGGCGCCCTGAATGACATGATTCACATCTTCGGTCAAACATTCTCTACCATATTGCCATTCTGATGTGCCCGTACGACATTGGCGCATGCGCCAGATACCAAAACTACCTTCTATATCAGCGAATATTGCGACATGCATAAATATTTTCTCCTACGTCTAATCCATATAAAAAGAACCGGTTGTTATGTCTAAATACCGGCATAATTTCTGAGTTGCACACCATCGTTAAGTAGTGCCCATCCATAAACCAAATTTGGGCGCTACGTTGTTTCCAGATCAGAAATGTGCAATTTCTTACAAGTGGAAACGGATGAGGGAAAAGGCGATCTATCCCTGACCCGGCCGCGGGGTCTGGTTTCGTTCCTCCAGGCGTCTGTTTCCGGTTCGGCCCGCCGCAAGGAGGATTACGGCGGACAAAATGATGGGCAATATGCTGTGGTACCGGGGTCCGAGGACGCTTCCCAGAAACGCATCGCCGCGCTCGGTTATGATGGCCGGCAGTGCCGCGCCCCCCTGTATCTTGCCCAGTATCGCGGTGCCGCCTCCCACCACAACGGACCACAAGGCCGCGGTCGAAGGAATGCGAAAGCGTTTCGGTAAAAACGTGGCCAGGGTCGGGCAGACCACGCCGCCCACAAACACGGTGTATCCCATGAGGAGCGACGAG
>JAFDKD010000579.1 GCA_019307165.1 Deltaproteobacteria bacterium
AGGATAACCGCAGAAATAGGTTTCGGGAAACACCATGAGATCTACCCCAAGGCTCCCCGCTTCCCGAATGGTGTCGCATGTCTTTTCGAGCGTCTTTTCCGTATCGAAAAAATGCGGGGAAATCTGCGCCGCCCCTACCCGGATCTTCTTCATCATTTACTCCTTTTCATATTGACCGCATCAAGTACCCGGCTCTTGCATGATTCAGGAAGTAGTAAGTGACCGAAACGATCAACGGCCCCCGCCCCCCTTTCTACTCGGGGAGCGAATATCGCCCATGGACCATTCCCGAACCTGGCTGTAGGTCACCGCGTCCACGCTGTAACCCGACCCCTTCAGGCGTACGGGCCAATTATCGATCGGCGAATAGAAATACCCGATAAGTTTATTATTGCGGCCCAGAACAAGTTGAAGCAGGGGGCCGAAGGTGCCTGCGTTTCCCCGCATTTTCTTGTAGTAGACATCGACCATCAGATCCATCATTTGAAGGAGTTCCTGCCGGCCCTTGATGGGATACCATTTTTTTCCTGAAAACCGGGGAGACGTGTTTTTCAGGTCCATCAATATGGCGCCCGGTTTTTCCATGGTTCCTGAATAATATGCATTCAAATTAGGGTAATTGTTATCGACAAATCGGCTTACCTGATCTTTGGTCACGTCGCTGTTTCTGATTTTACCGTAGCCGCCGCACCCCATGATCAACAGCGCGGCCACCGCCGGAACCAGCGCGTGGACGGCAAGCATGCCTGAATTGCGGAAACCCGACAGGTGTTGTTTCATCTTGACCTCCCTTCATTATCGAACCATTTCATCTGTATACTCCCCGTGTATCGTGGACGCAGTTTTCCGTCTATACCGTTCCGGAAATATGGACCGTGCTTTGCCAGGTTGAGAGTGGCTTCGCCAGGTTCAGGTTAAGGTCCAGGTTGAAAAAAGGAAAACACAAGCGTCAATCTGTTGCTCAACCTTAACCTCAGCCTCGGCCTGTCTTTTCAACCTTAGCCTTGACCTCAGCCTATCTGTCCGGCACCCGGTGGGTTGACATAAAGACTGGCCCTATGGGTGAGAATTTTCGTTTTTTAGAGTTTCGCCGCCTCCGCCCGTCCCTTTTCTTCGTCCACAAAATAGAAAAGCACGGCGCCGATCAGGAAAAGCAGTCCGATGGATGCGATGCTCCAACGGGACGCCAGCTGCCCCACGGCCAGGATTTCTTCCGGGCTCGGGTGCTCGGACATCAGGGCGCGTCTGACGGCGAGTCCCACCACCGCCATCAGGGTCGGCCCCATGATGGCGGCAAATTTTCCCAGCATGTTATAAAAGCCATAATATTCCCCAGCCTGGTCCTTGGGTATCAAACGTGAATAAAACGACCGGCTCAGGGCCTGAATTCCGCCCTGGACCAGGCCGATGACGGCCGCCAGCACGAAGAATTCGTGCGTATGGGTCATCAGGGCGCCCCCCCAGGTGATCAGCATATAGATGCCGATGGCCAGAAAGATGGCTTTTCGCACATCCCAGCGCTGGCCCAATTTACCAAACGCAAGGGCCGAGGGAAACCCCACGAACTGGACCAGCAGGAGGGCCAGAATCAGATCGTTGGATTGAAATCCGATGGACATGCCGTAATCCACGGCCATCCGAATAATGGTATCCACCCCGTCGATGTAAAACCAGTAGGCGAGCAGGAAAAGAAATACGGTCTTGAGATGGCGCATTTTCCGAAAGGTGCCCATCAACTGCCTGATGCCTTGGGCCACCACATTCACGCCGCCGCCTTCTCTTGCGGTTTTCGCATCCCCCGGGACCCAGGCGATGGTCAGCAGTGTGAATCCGCCCCACCACAGGGCCACGGTCAGAAAGGAAAATCGGACCGCCTCGGCCGAATCGGCGAGACCGAATGTCGCCGGCATGAGGGTCATCAGGACATTGACGAGAAATAGAAGCCCCCCGCCCAGGTAGCCCATGGAAAATCCCAGGCCGGATATGTAATCGATGTTTTTTTCTCCGGCAATGCCCGGCAGCAGGGAATCGTAAAACACGTTCGCCCCCGAGAACCCGATATTTCCCATGACATATACAAAAATCGCCCACGCCCAATCTCCCTTTTGGACCAGAAAAAGGGCTGCGGTCATGAGAACGCCCAGGTATGCGAAGAATATGAGGAATTTTTTTCGGAGCGACCCTCGGTCGGCTATGGCCCCGAGCACCGGTGAAATGAGAGCGACGAACAGGCTGGCAATCGAATTGCCGAACCCGAGCTGCGCCGTGCTTATGTTTACATCGGCGCCGTAACTCCAGTATTTCTTAAAAAAAATGGGGAAAAACCCGGCCATCACCGTTGTGGCGAAAGCGGAGTTGGCCCAGTCGTATAGCGCCCAGCCCCATATCTGCTTTTTTTCACTGTCCATTTCCCGCTCCAGTGCGATGGAAGCCCAATAACAAGAAATAACGCCCGTCAAATGTCGCGGTTAAAACCGCTCCTACACGGCAAAGCCCAATGATTTCAATACCAGTCCGTTCGCCCTGAGTCCTGTCCTGAGCCCGCCGAAGGGCTGTCGAAGGGCAAATTGGGGATTTGGGCGGCATCCTATCAATGTTCACTGCTCACTGCTCATTGTTCAATGTTACCTCTCAGCCCTAGATCATCCGCAACTTCCCGCATCCCCATAATGGTATCCGTAATCAACTCCGAAATTTCCACGCCGAGCATCCGGGCGCCCTTCTCGATGATGTTCCGGTCCACTCCCGCGGCAAACCGCTTGTCCTTCCACTTCTTTTTCACGGATTTTGCCTTGAGGTCCATAAGGCTTTTTGACGGGCGAACCAGGGCCGTGGTTACCACGAGCCCCGTGAGTTCGTCCACGGCATAAAGCACCTTTTCAAGATCCGTTTCGGGTTCCGCATCGGAGCAGATGCCCCAGCCGTGACTAACCACGGCCCTGACGTATTCCTCGGGCCAGCCCCTTTCCCTGAGAATCTCTTCGCTTTTGGTGCAGTGCTGATCCGGGTATTTCTCATAATCCAAATCGTGCACCAGCCCGATCACGCCCCATTTATTCTCGTCTTCGCCTCTTTTTTTGGCGACGTATCGCATAACCGCCTCGACGGCGAGGGCATGTTTGATCAGTCCTTCGTTCTTGTTGAATTCGGTGAGCAGCTCGTAGGCCTGGTCTCGGGTTGGAACTGTCTGGTTCATACATAAACCTCCTATATGTTGGTAAAGATCCGGGCCCACAGGATCCGGCTTTTAGGCCAC
>JAFDKD010000580.1 GCA_019307165.1 Deltaproteobacteria bacterium
GGGTTGCGGGTTACGCGTTGTCGCCGGTTGCCTTCAACTTTCCGCCCTCCGCGCTACGAAATCCCAAACTACAAAGAGAATATTAAACCGCCCACCTGTCCGGCCATAGCCTCCGGCGACGGCGGATTCGCTTCGCTCATTTGATCAAAAGGATGGTAATAATTTTTCCCCCGGGGCAACAATCCCTTTCATCCGTCTAATCCGTGTAATCCGTGGTTAAATATCCTGTTATCCCGTCAAAATTTATTCTCTGTCCTCTCCGTGTGCTCTAGTCCCGCTGCAAGCGGGGTCCCGCCCAAAAACGGCGGGATCTCCGCTACTCTACGACGGGCGTGAGATATCTCTTCGACCACTTTGGCGAGGAAAGTCACCTTGCCGGAAAATTTTTCGGAACAACTCATTTATGATGATCAGAAGCAAAATGCCGACATTGACGCCCACCTGATAATGTACTAATAGGTATTCCATGACTTTATCTGTTTTGGGGTAAGATATTTTTCTTTTTGCCGGCCACATGGAATCGTGGAAAGCTGGAATGCTGGAACAATGGAATGAGTTCAACCTATCCGTTTTCTCAACCTCAGCCTTGGCCTTAACCTCGTATTTCCATAGGAGCGCAGCTGTGATGACAATCAGTTCAACCGGGAACCCATATAAGGACGGTTTTCTCCTCAGCATCGTTGTGCCGGTGTATAACGAGCACGCCACAATCGCGGAAGTCATCGACACGCTCGTGCAAGTCCCTTATCGAAAACAGATCATCATCGTGGACGACGGCTCCAGCGACGGTACCACGGATATCCTGCGGAAGGCCGAACATGAGGACTTGAAACTGGTATTCCATGAGAAAAACCTGGGCAAGGGCGCCGCCATTCGGACCGGATTCAAGTCGGCCGACGGGGATATCATCCTGATCCAGGACGCGGACCTGGAATACGATCCCGGGGAATACCCGATCCTGCTTCAACCCATACTGAGAGGAAGCGCCGATGTGGTGTATGGGTCGCGATTTGCAGGGCACGGCGCTCACCGCGTGCTGTATTTCTGGCATTACGTGGGCAACCGTTTTTTGACCTTTCTTTCGAACATGCTGACAAACCTCAATCTCACGGACATGGAAACCTGTTATAAGGTGTTCACGTCAAAGGCGCTTGAGGGAATCGAATTGAAAGAAGACCGGTTCGGGTTTGAACCGGAGATCACGGCCAAGGTGGCCCGAAAGAAACTCCGGATCTACGAGGTCCCGATTTCCTACTACGGCAGGACCTATGAAGAAGGCAAAAAGATCAACTGGAAGGACGGTGTTCGGACCCTTTGGTGTATTTTGAAATATAACATCGGGGGGTAATAGAAAGAGGCGCAGGCTCGGGGCGCGAGGAGCGAGGCAAGATGGAGTGGACGCACGAGAAGACGGATGATTATTCCTCCAGACGGATTTCCCACCAGTGAGCGCTGAAGACGGCTCGATTTCACATTTTCCCCTCAAACTTTCGTGTGAATATTTCACTTGACATGTGGTATAAAAAAACACAAAGTTTATATTTATAATTGTGAAGGAGAATGTCATGAGAACGACCGTTACTTTGGATGAGAACCTGGTCAGGGAATTGGTGAGGTTTTCCGGCGCAAAATCGAAAACCGCTGCGGTCGCACAGGCTGTCAAAGAGCACATCCGAAGGGCAAAACTGAAAAAACTAGCCGGCCTTCTTGGAACGGTGGATATAGACGAAAAGGCCATTGAAGAAGGCAATAAAGCGGATATGGAGCGAGCTCAATGGCTTCAGGAGATGGGGGCGGGAAATGACGCCTGACATGGAACCGGTGTTGCTGGATACGTCCGTCTGGATTGAAGCATTGCGGGGAAAGAGGTCCGATGTCGTGGCCACGGCCCAGCGACTGTTGAGAGACGACCGTGTACTGATCTGTGGCCCGGTTATATTTGAAATCAAGCGAGGTCTCCGTGATCGGGAGAGAAAAAAAGTGTTGCCGTTGCTCGACGCATTGATCCGGCTCGCCGTCGACGAAGCGGTCTGGGATGCCGCCGGCGTTTTAGACGCCCGCCTGCGTGGCAGCGGCATTACGATCCCACCGATGGACGTCATTATTGCTCAGGTATGCCTGAATCATAAGGTTTTTCTATTTACTATGGATGAACATTTTAACTCGGTTCCCGGGTTGAGGATATTCGAGCATCGGGTTGCCGGATAATGCTGCGGAAAGGCGAAATACTAAACCGGTTTGACGAAAAAGACGGCCGTCTCCCGGTTGTTCTTCTGATCTGCCTGATGACGGGCGCGTCGATCTGGTACGGATATCTCGTCGCAACATATCTCCCGTGGGGAATGGACGAGTTTGCCACCTGGGGGGTGGCAACAGGTAAAGGATACGCGGACCTGTTCTGGTGGAGGTATAACGCGCCCCATCCGCCGCTTATTTTAATGATGGTGCGGTTTTGCACTCAAATCACCGGGCTTCATGACATGTGGGTCCTGCGACTACCGTCCTACTTATTTACGGTATTGTCGATTCCCGCGGCCTACTGGTTGGGCAGGGCATTGTGGGGAAGGTGGATGGCCCTGGCTTTGGCCGCTATGATCTCGGTATCGCCTTACTTCGTGCACCAGGCGCATAACGCCCGGATGTACAGCGGGCATATTTTCCTTACCCTTCTGACGCTGGGGGTAATGGCCCACTATTGCCTGAAGCCCGGCAATCGGATGTTGCACTGGGCGGTCCTCGGCGGTCTCATGTCCTGTCTTTTCTGGATGAGTTATACGGGATTGTTCCTGATCGTTGCCATTTTATGCGGCACGATAACGGGGCATATACTTTCCCGCATGGTTCAAGGCGACCGCAACCTTGAATCCGTCATGGGACACGGTCAGTTTGTCTGGCGGTACCTGTTTTGCGTGGGCGTCTTTTTGATGTTGATCTCTCCCGATCTGTTAAGGATCATGGTTGACGAGTCGGGCCGCACGTCGTTTCAAAGCGGAGAGCTCCAAATAGGATTGCTGAAGACGGTCGGAGCGCTGGGCCCCTTGAAAGTCGTCATTGCGCTGATGGCGGTTGTCGCGGCCATGGCGGGGTTCGCGAGCGTGATCGGCCGGAGACCCACTTTGGGGACCGTGTTGTTGCTGATGACGGTGATCGGTATCATTGTTCCGTTGTTGCTTCAGCGGATCCCGAGCCGCTATGTGTTGACGCCCCTGTTAGGGTGCTGCGTGGGTATATTTCTGTTCATAGACTGGAAATTT
>JAFDKD010000581.1 GCA_019307165.1 Deltaproteobacteria bacterium
CAATAGCCATAGACTCGGTTAAGTTCCGCCGGAAAGCGGCGGACAGGTCCCCCTTTGCAAAGGGGGATTTAGGGGGATTTGCCAACGGTATTAAATCCCCCCCGGCCCCCCTTTCAAAGGGGGGAGCGTGCAAAGCAACCCGCAACCCTGAACCTTGAACCTTTGAACCTTTGAACCCTACGAAGTTTCACAAGAGCGATTACCCCCCGGCCATTGGAGGGAAAACGACAACCAGGTCTTCGTGCTTGAGCACTCGATCCGGCCGGGCCTGTCGTCCGTTGACCAGTATCACCTTGTCCGGTTTGAGGGGAATGGAAAGGTTTTTAAACAAACGCCCAACCGTTGTGCTCTCCTTTAGAACGATCTCGAATCGAGGCTCGCCGGTGGGCGAATATTTTGCCGGATTTAATAAAAGATGCACGGAAATTTTCAACATGTGGAAAAACGTTTTGCAGTATGTTTTTATTGGCTGACCGCTGATCGCTCATATGAAACTTCGGAGGGTTCAGAGGTTCAGGGTTCAAGGTTCAGGGTTTCGTGTTGCGGGTTGCTTTGCACTCTCCCCCCTGTCGTCCCCCGCCAAAAAACGACGGGATCTTCGACCCGCATGAATTTGGCGGGGACCCAGCAATCATATCAAATCAAAATACAAATCCTTCCATTCAGGATTGAAACTCTCGATCAATAGAAGTCTTTCAAGGTTGCTCTGATTTCCCTCCGCCCTTGGTCGTGAAATGACCGGTTGTTTATATTCCTGGATTCCCGCCAAGGGCATGCGGGAATGACGGGTTGATTTTGTGCCTGGATTCCCCTTCGGCCGTGAGCTCAGGGCCGAACGGCCGCCAAGTTCATGCGGGTCGAAGATCCCGCCGACCTTGGGCGGGGCCGCGGCGAAGCTGCGAAGACGGAAGCTGCCTTTTTGCGAAGCCGGGTCCTAAGTACACGACGTCCTAAATACGGTGTCGTATCAGGGTTGATATATATTCACCGCAGAGTTCGCAAAGATTTTTTGCTTTCCGCGGCAAAAGAAATATATCTTTCACTCCGCGCCCTTTGCGACTCTAGCGAAGCGGGCGGTGAAACTATACCAAAGATAAGTCACCGTAATTACGAACAAGAGTCCTAAGAACCCGGATCTTTACTCAAGGTTCTGAAGACCCAATTCAGTGAGCTTGTCCGGACTCGGCACGCCGTGCCGATCCCATCCCCTCAAGGCGTAGTATTCGTCCAGCATCTCTTCCAGGTGGCAGACCATGCCGGCGGCCGGTCCTTCCGGCATAGGCTCGGAAGTGATGCGGGGCGGCAGGGCGTCCTGGGTCCTGTCGAAGCCGGCGCGGTTAAGGAACACGCGTTCGGCGTTGAAAATACGCTCGCCTGTTTGACAGAGTTCATCCAGTGTATAGCCGGCGCCCGTGGCGGCGTTCAGCAGATCCAACATCCCCCGGGGACGAATGTCTCGCGTGGGCGTGACCAGATTGCGTATGGTGTAAAAGACGCACAGCCCGGCCGCGTCAATCAGGCAGAATATGTCCTGCCAGTCCTTGATCAGCTGGGCCTTGCCTTCCCGGGAAAGGGGATCGATGAGCATGGGCACGCCCAGAAGCTCGATATAGGCCGGATCGGCGCGCATGTGCGAGGCGCCGATGGGTGAAGTGGCATAGGCCAGTCCCATGCCCTGCTCTCCCCGCGGGTCGTACCCCGCGAATTCCATGCCTTTAGACACCATGGCCAGGTCCGGCCTCCCGTATCTTTCGGCCAGGCGCAAGCTTCCCTCTGCCAGGACATTCCCGAATCCTTCACGCGCGGCCGTAAGCCGGGTCAGTTCCACGATGGCCCGGGCATCGCCGAATTTAAGGCTTCGGTTCAGGTCGGATGGAGGGATCAGGCCCAGTTCCGACAACTCCATGGCGCAGGCGATGGTGGCGCCCATGCTCATGGTGTCGAGCCCGAGTTCGTTGCACAGGTAATTCGCCTTGGTTACGGCCGCCAGGTTATCCACGCCGCAGTTGCTGCCGAAGGCGTATATGGTTTCATACTCGGGGCCTTCACCCTGGCCTTTGAATCCCGGTTCATCCACCCTGGTCACGCGGCCGCAGGCAATGGGACAGCTGAAGCAGGCTTTGGCCTTTTGCAGGAACTTTCGGGTCAAGGCATGCCCGTCGATCCGGTCCCAACCTTCAAAGGCGCCCGTTTGAAAGTTGCGGGTAGGCAGGACCCCGTAGTTCTGGGTTGCCGCCGCGGTGACGGCCGTGCCGTAGGTTCGAAGGGGGGGAGGTTCGTCCTTGAAGGCTTCCCTGAATTTTCTTCGCAGTTCGGCCACAAGGCCTTTGAACCCGGGCTCGTCATCCAGGGGAACGCGCCCCCGGCCCAGAACGGCCACCGCTTTAAGGTTTTTGGCGCCCAGGACCGCCCCGACGCCGCCCCGGCCCGCGGCCCGATCCCGATCATTCATCACCGAGGCGAAGCGCACCCGGCGCTCGCCGGCGGGGCCGATGCAAGCCGTCCTGGCTTTGGGGTCTGTCTCCGCCCGCAGGGCATCGTCCGTTTCATGGGTGGTTTTGCCCCACAAATGGGCCGCGCCCCGCAGTTCGGCCCGTCCCTCCCGGATCCAGAGGTACACCGGTTCAGTGGAGCGGCCGGTGAATATGACGGCATCATAACCGGCTTTCTTGAGGGCGGCGGGGAAGTGCCCGCCTGAATTGGCGCAGGTAATGGCATGGGTAAGCGGGGACTTGGTCGTGATCATGTATCTTGCGCCTGTAGGGGCGTTTGTGCCGGTAAGGGGCCCCGTAGACATGATCAGCGCGTTGTCCGGACCCAGCGGATCGCATCCCGGGTCCACATCCTGCATCAGATAGTGAATGCCCAGGCCTCGTCCTCCCAAAAATGTCCTGGCCACCCGGGGATCCAGCAGTTCCTCCCCAACTGTCCCTTTGCCGAGATCCACCCTCAACAGCTTGCCCCGCCATCCATTCATGGAAATATCCTCCTTAAGTCGTAGACAGGGTTTGCTCGATCGCCCTCCCGATCGCCTCAATGACCGTCTTGAGGTCCTTTTTCTCGATGATAAACGGCGGGGCAATGACCAGCGCGTCACCGTCAGGACCGGCCAGCCCCGTAGCCCCGTAGACGATCACCCCCTGTTCGAAGAGTGCGTTGACGACCCGTTCGGTCACCCTTTCGGACCGCGGATAAGGCGCCAGGCCGGCCTTGTCCCTGACCAGCTCCACCCCCCAAAGCATGCCCAGCCC
>JAFDKD010000582.1 GCA_019307165.1 Deltaproteobacteria bacterium
CTCACATTCGCGATCGGCGCCATACTCACGCCACCGGACGTCATTACCCAATGCATGATGGCCGGCCCTCTGATTATCCTTTATGAGATCGGCATTCTGGTGTCAAAAAAGGTCCGACAAAAGGCTTTGGAAAAGGATGAAGAGGTGCCTCAAAAGGATGAGGCGTGAGGATTTGGGATTTTCAAGGGCTGTTACTCGAAATGCTGCCGTGCGAGATGCGAGAGGAAAAACAGAGGTCGGAAATCGGAGGTCAGAGGTCGGAAGAACAGAATCTTCAATCTTCACTCTCCCTTTCACTGCATCCTGAATCCCACAACGAAAAACCCTGAACCTTTGAACCCTGAACCTTGAACCCTTATTTTTCTACAGCCAATCCGTCGTCCTGAAAAACCTTCATTCTTCGCCCTGAGATCACCAACAACAGGGGAGATTTCCGAACTTCCCCTTCCTCATCGAAGGAAATGTCACCGGTAATCCCTGAAAAATCCTGAAACGACATGAGACCGTCCCGGAGGTCCCTCCGAGTGAGGCATGTCGGGTCCGAAAGCGCCCTTTTCAGAAGCAAAAGCGTATCATAGCCGCTGGCGGCCAGGATTCCGGGGACATCGTTGAAATTGGTTTCATATTCCTCGATGAAAGCCGTCACTTTCCGGTCGCCGGAATCGGCAAAAAACCCTGATGGAAATATGGCCCCCTGGATGTAGTCTCCCGCCAACTCGACAAGTTCGGGCGATTGCCACAGGCTCGTACCCAGCAGTTGGACTTGGAGCACGTCATGATAGACCAGCTGGGGGGCCATCATGGCCACGCCGTGAAAATTATCGGGAAGAAAGACCGCCTCGAAATCGACAATCGGCTCGGGTTCCTCGGGATCGGGTTCTTTCTCGTCGGGATTTGCATCCAGTTCCGCACCGACCAGGTTTGCCTCCTCTTCGGTCAATGATTCCATCTGTCTGAGCTTTTCGTCCACCCAGGCGGGTCTCGGATAGTGCAGTCCGACCATTTTTCTGATTTGCTCTTCAAAATCGGTCGCATCCGGAGGGTAGGACTCCACCGCCGTGACTTTCGCTCCTCGCTCGTCAACGCCGTCCCAGAAAAGATGGGTCAAAAAGCGGCCGTAACTGTTGTCGGGATAAAGAATCCCGAACCGCCGGATGCCCAGGCCTTCCACGGCGGCGCCCAGAAGTCTCTGAATCTCCCGGGATGGGGTCAGAAAATTGCGAAAGACCATATCCCCTACCCGGGTAATACCCGGTTTCTGTGTCAGGGTTATGATGGGGATGCCCAGGGCCTGGGCCCTGGCGGCCACCGGGTTCGCGGCCTTACTGGACAGGGGCCCTATAACGGCCATAACTTTTTCGTATCGCACGAGTTCTTCCAATCCCACAAGGGCATACTCAAGCTCGCCTCGCGTATCCCTTACCACCAGTTCCAGTTCGGCGCCTTCGTTGGCGTCCCGCCACATTCCCATTCCCAGCTGAATGCCGTTGAGCACCTCCTGCCCGTAGATGGCAAAAGGACCGGTAAGGGGGAGCAGGCAACCGATCGTTCCCTTTCGAACGGAGGTCAGCGCCTTGATCCGGGAAAGAAGTTCCTCCCCCCGGGACAACCAGTCCGGATCGTCCGTGGATCGTACCAGGGTCGCGGCCGCCTCCCGTGCACCCGCCCGGTCTCCCTCTTCGAGCCGAAGCAAAGCGATTCGGTGATAGATCGGCGGCGCATATTCCGTATCGACAGCGTAGCCGGCCATTGCTTCAAGGGTTTCCATGTCACTGGTCAGGACCAGTTCACTGAGGTTCTCCCTGAGCTGGGACGCCCTGTCAGGGCTCACAAGACCCTCGGCTTCGGCCTTCAGCCACCAGAGGAAGGCGCCGGGCCGGTCCCCCACGACCAGCAGATCCTCGCCCAGCACCACGAGAAGATCGCCTGTCAGCGAATGCCCCGAATAGGCATCCATCCATTTTTTGGCCTCATCCGCGGAACGTTTGAACGCCCCTATGCCATTGAGAAGCTCAACGGCCTGGTAGTGAACCACGGGCGACTCCGGATAGCCGGGATACTCGTTCATGATTCTTTCCAGCGTATCCAGGCTTTGTTTGTATTCCCCCTGTGCGCTTTGAATATCCGCGATACGGTGGAGCGCCACGGGGGCGTTTCTGCTTTCCGGGTGTTGTTGAACGAAGAGGCCATAGGCCGCCAATGCCTGGTCATACGCCCCCATCCGCCAATAGGATTCCCCCAGGGAAAATGCGTCCTCCGGCGCAACCGCCTGCTTCTCCACCGGTTTTATCGCGACCCGGGGTTCGCATCCCGCCAAAAAAAAGGCTATCCCCACCGCAAGGGTGGGGATAGCCCGTAAGATCCCTCTTGGACAAGGGATCATTTCTGGACTTCCTCGAAATCCGCATCCACGACGTCGTCGTCCTTGCCTCCGTCCGCGCCGCCGGCCGCCTGATCGTCTGCTGCCGCCTGCTGCTGACTGGCTTGAGCGTACAAGGCCTCGGCCAGTTTGTGGGAAGCCTGGGTCAATTCGTCGCTCAGGCGCTTGATCTCTTCCGTGTCCTCGCCTTCCATGACTTTTTTCAAGTTCTCCACGGCCTGATTAATATTCTGCTTGGTCTCTTCATCAACCTTGTCCCCTGCTTCCGTTACCGATTTTTCAGTGGTGTAGACCAATGAATCGGCCATATTGCGGGCATCGATCAGCTCGCGTTTCTTCCGGTCTTCTTCCGCGTGCAACTCCGCGTCTTTGACGAGGTTGTTGATTTCGTCTTCAGAAAGGCCGCTGGAAGCGGTGATCTTGATGGACTGCTCCTTGCCCGTACCCATATCCTTGGCCGAAACGCTCACGATGCCGTTGGCATCGATGTCAAAGGTCACCTCGATTTGAGGCATCCCTCTCGGGGCGGACGGAATACCCACCAGCTGAAACCGGCCGAGGGTCTTGTTGTTGGTCGCCATCTCGCGCTCCCCCTGAAGCACGTGTATCTCCACCGCGGGCTGATTGTCGGCTGCAGTGGAGAAGACCTGGCTTTTTTTGGTGGGTATGGTGGTGTTCTTTTCGATGAGCTTGGTAAAAACGCCGCCAAGGGTTTCGATCCCCAGGGAAAGGGGCGTGACATCCAGAAGCAGGACGTCCTTGACGTCCCCCTTCAGAACGCCGCCCTGAATGGCCGCCCCGATGGCCACCACCTCGTCGGGGTTGACACCCTTGTTGGGCTCCTTTCCAAACACATCCTTCACCTTTCATTCGGGTCATGCCGCCCACGAGGATCACCTCGTCAACGTCACTGGGTTTGAGGCCGGCATCGGAAAGCGCCGTTTTACAGGGCCCTACGATCTTTTCGATCAGATCGTCCACGAGAGCCTCCAGCTTGGCCCGGCTCAGCTTGATATTCAGATGTTTGGGCCCGCCGGCATCCGCCGTGATAAAGGGAAGGTTGACATCCGTCTCCATGGACCCGGACAACTCCACCTTGGCCTTTTCCGCCGCTTCTTTCAGGCGCTGCAGGGCCATCTTGTCCTGTCGAAGATTGATCCCCTGGTCCTTATTGAACTCGTCGGCCAGGTAACCGACGATCCGGAGATCGAAATCCTCGCCCCCCAGATGGGTGTCGCCGTTCGTGGATTTGACCTCGAAGACGCCCTCCCCGATCTCCAATATGGAAATATCGAACGTGCCGCCGCCGAGATCGAAAACCGCAATCTTCTGATCCCCCTTTTTGTCCATGCCGTAGGCAAGGGATGCGGCCGTGGGCTCGTTGATGATTCGCTCCACCTTGAGCCCGGCGATGCGCCCGGCGTCTTTTGTCGCCTGCCGCTGGCTGTCGTTGAAATACGCGGGAACGGTAATGACCGCCTCGGTGATCTTTTCTCCCAGGTAGCTTTCCGCGGTCTCCTTCATTTTCTGAAGGATCATGGAAGAGATTTCCGCCGGACTGTATTCCTTGCCGCGAATGGACAGCCCGGCGTCCCCGTTGCTCGACTTCACTATCTTATAAGGAAGAATTTTAATGTCACCCTGCACTTCGGCTGAATCGTACTTGCGGCCGATCATGCGCTTGACCGCAAACACCGTGTTCTCCGGATTGGTAACGGCCTGTCGCTTCGCCGTCTGGCCTACCAGGCGTTCTCCCTTGTCGGTGAACGCCACCATTGAAGGGGTCGTACGGCCCCCCTCCGCGTTGGCGATGACGACCGCATCCCCCCCTTCCATGACGGCCACACATGAATTGGTTGTTCCCAAATCGATGCCGATTATCTTTCCCATCTTACTGCCTCCTTAAATATCGTATTGATTCATTTAAGATATATTTTTGGGGTCTTTAGGATTCCGTTGAATCGCCGCGCACCTCGTCCCGGCTCAGGACGCGCCCCGGCTCACCACCACCATGGCGGGACGAACCAGACGGTCGTTCAGTACATATCCTTTCTGGTACTCCTCGATGACGGTACCCGGCGCCACCGCGTCGCTTTCCTGTTCCCGCGCCGCTTCATGAAAATTGGGGTCAAAGGGTTCCCCTACGGCGTTCACTTCCACCAGGCCCTCTCTGGCCAGGGCGTCCTTGAACCCCTTGAGGGTCAGTTCCACCCCTTCGATCAGGGTTTCGAGAGAACTGCTTTCCCCGGCATGGGCAATCGCTTTTTCCAGGTTGTCCAGCGCGGGTATCAGGCCCTTGATGATGGACTCGTTGGCGAATTTGGTCAGGTCCGTTTTTTCCCTGGCGAAACGTTTTTTGGCGTTTTCCAGGTCCGCCTCTGCGCGAAGGTATCGGTCGTAGTTCGCATCCGCCGTCGCCTGAAGGCGCGCAACCTCGCCGCGCAGCTGAGATTTGGTCATCTTTTCGAGAGGAATGTCCTTCTCCACCGGACGCTCATCGGACGTCTCTTCGGTCCGCATTCCCTGGCCCTTTGCCTCGGAATTTTCCCGTTCGTTTATCGCTTCGTCCGACTCTGTCATTACCTTGACCCGACCCACTTGACCATCCCCCGCCTGTGACATGCACGTTTACGCATTTGATTCCAACTCAAGCGAAACAGTAAGCACGTTAAAAAGCTTTGTCAAGGCGGGGTTAACGGGTTCTCGGCTTTGTTTTCAGGCGGAATTTGAGAGACGGCTGATGTAAGGAGAGCGGCATGGCGGGCTGAAAAAAAACGCTGGGTGAAGACCCCGGATTTATCCTATGAAACGTCGCAATTCCCTGATCAACTCAGGGGCGAAATCGCGAGTTAGGCGACGGGTTTCCGTATCATCCGCCCCGGTAGGCTTGATGTACAGGCCGTCAGCGCCGGCCCTGAACAGGGCCGCGGCATCGCTGATAAGCGACTTTCGGGTATAAAAAACGGCCGGGACGCCCGGATAGCGGGCCCTGACCCGGTCAAGGTTGGAAAGGCCGTATTTTCGGTTCTGTCCGATTCGGGTGCAAACCTCCTCGAACAGGTCCCTCCAGGCATCCACAATGGTGAACATCCGCTTTAGATATTCATTGGTCACATCGCCCTGAAATTTGTCAAGGCCTTCGTATACGACATCCAGAGAGGGAATGGCCCCTATTCCGGCTTCAAGCTCCTCTTTCGGCGTGACGACCGGTGCCGTCACGGTCTCGTCCGCGCCCCAGAGATCCAGCAGGAAAAGACGGGGCATTCTATGGTTCAGGACCGCCTCCGCCTCGTCGAAGGTATAGGCCTGAAGGAACAGGAGGTCACGGCCCGCCGGAGCGATCTCCTCCCGGACCAGGGTGTGTTCAAACGCGGAATCGTCAATAAAACATACGATGTTTTCCATAAGGAGGAGCGACCGAAGGCAACGCAGCCCTTCGACTTTGCTCAGGGCTTTGCTCAGGGCCGTGAGCCCGTCGAACGGCAGATGATGCCTTGCTGGTGATCAGAGTCCCTTTCCCGTGAGCCTTTCCAGGGCCTCCACATATTTTTCCCGGGTCTTTTGGACAATCTCCTCCGGCAACCTGGGCGGCGGCGGCGTCTTCGGCCACTGTATGTCGATGAGATAATCCCTTAAAAACTGTTTATCGAAGCTCTTTTGGGCGCCCCCCGGTCGATAGGCGTCCATGGGCCAGAACCGGGATGAATCGGGTGTCATCACCTCATCGATCAAGATCAGGCGGTCGTCCACAAGTCCGAATTCAAACTTGGTACTTGGTGTCCGCAACGATGATGCCCTTTTCCTCGGCCAGGTCTCTCCCGAACGTGTAGACATCCAGGCTGATCCGGCGCACTTTCTCGGCCAGTTCCGATCCGATCAGGGCCTTTGCCGCATCAAAGGTGATATTTTCATCGTGCATGCCGTCCTCAGCCTTGGTGGATGGCGTAAAAATAGGCTCCGCCAGCTTTTGAGACTCTTCCATACCCTGGGGAAGCC
>JAFDKD010000583.1 GCA_019307165.1 Deltaproteobacteria bacterium
TCGTTGTCGTTGTCGTTGTCGTGATCGTAGTCGTAATTGTTGTGTTGTAAGGCGGCATTTTAAATCCCGCCACAGATCGAGCGGCCTGCGCGGGTACCATCGGCGGGATGCGAAATCCCTCCTTGCGACGATCGTACTCGCTGTAGGGTGGCATTTTATATGCCGCCGCCAAACGGTGATTCATCCTCGTTCTTCGGTGGGATGTAAAATCCCACCCTACGGCGACATATGAGTGCAATCGAATGAATTCGATTACGAATACCACAACGACAACGAACACGATGGTTGCCGATTTCAATCGAAAGGTTAATCCGTAATCGGGTACCCACAAAAAACCCGGAACCCCCTGTCGGCAATAGGCTTGTTCATTAAATCATGAAACCGCCCGCCTGCCCCGCCATAGCTGCAAGCGACGGCGGGTCCCGCTGCGCGGGACTTGATGAACAGGATGGAAAAGAACTTTTCACCGCCTCCTTATTCTTTGCGGCTTTGCGCCTTTGCGCGATGCATGTTTTTAAATCCTGGTTATCCTGCTACCCTTTGCCTGTTATCTCGGGCGGGAGTTCCACGGTCTCCGGCCAGTGGCTCGGATACAGCTGACCCGGTTCTTCCTTTCGTTTTTCCTTTGTCTCTTTCAGGCCTTTTCGCTTGAATTCCTCGCGAGGTTCCTTGGGGATTCTGCCGTTCAGAATGGATTCGGATCTCAACCGGCGGCCGATTGTTTTTTCCATCTTCCGTCCTATGGCGAGCACCCTGTCCACGTCGATTCCGGTCTCTATCCCCATTTCATCCATCATCACGACAAGGTCCTCAAGGCTCACCAGGCCCACTGAATTGGGATCGATATAATAGTAATCGCCGGTTCCGGGCACCGGGATCCGGTCCAGAAAGTTGGCGGGCTGTCCGCCGATCCCGCCGAATACGCCTTCATGGATATCGACACCGGCGTGCAATGCAGCCAGGACATTCGCCAATCCCCAGCCTCTAGTCACATGGAAATGGGCCACATGAAGGTCCGTATTGGGGAGTTCGTCGATAATCATTGAAAAATATCGGTATACCTTGTCCGGCGGCGCCGAGCCGTCATGGTCGGCATGCTCGATCTCCTGCGCCCCTATTCTCAGCCACCGTTTTGTAAATTCCAGGGCGTCTTCGAACCTGGTCGGGCCGGAAATCGGGCTTCCCCATATGGTACTGACCGTCCCGAAGAAACGGATATCGGCATCCAGGCATTTCCGGATGCTTCTCTCGGCTTCTTCCCAATATTCAGGGAGGGTAGACCTTGAATTGGCCCAGTGATGCTCTTCATCGGTGGAGACCATCATGCCGACGCGATCCGGCCCCCACCCCTCCTTTCTGGCGGCAACTGCCCTGTCTATGGCGTTTTCGCGGATACAGACGACGGTCAATTCTATGTCATCGAAATTTATTCCCCGGCGGGACAGGCGCTTGCTGTCGCGTACGCGCTTGAGCAGGTCTTCAGCATCATTGAATTGGGGCAGAATGTATGGATTTCCAAAATTGGTTATCTCCAGTCTTTTGAAGCCTGCCAGAATGGACTCCTCCACATAATAGACCTTTGCTTCAAGCGGAATGTAGTGCTCTTCGTGTTGAAGTCCCTCACGCATGGAGATGTCCCCCACACGCACCTTTTTCGGGTAGCTCAGTTCGAACTTGTCGCCCATGTCAACGCCTCCTTTTTTCGGTGAGTTGAGTGTTGCCTTCATACGGAATACCATATCATTATAAGCCTGGTCATCGCTTAAATCTTCGGAAAGAAATGCTCTATCGCTCATGCTGAGCTTGTCGAAGCACAAAATCGATTTGGGCAACGGCCCGTCAAGCGTCGACCATTGCTAGCCTGTGAAATCCCCAATGATCGTGTTCGCATGGCGCCAGGAAAGCACCTGTGCATTGGAGCGTTGCTGATAATCATCGCCGCCATACACGACATGACTGTTAACGGCGGGTGTCCTGCCCGCATCTTTCATGCGATCGGAGAAGCGATTGAGGTTCTTGAAAAAATCCCCGCTCGTGGTGCCTCCAGACTTAATCTCGACGGCTTCAAGTTTTCCGCCCTGCTCTATGAGCAGGTCGATCTCCAGCCCACGGGCCTCCCGATAGTGAAAAAGACCGGGCTGCACGCCCTGGTGTATACAGCTTTTGTAGATTTCGGAAACCACCCAGCTTTCGAAGATTGCGCCGCGCAACGGATGAAGGCGAAGCTGCTCCGGCTCGCGTATACCCAACAGGTAGCACACCAGACCACTGTCAAAAAAGTGCAGCTTCGCTGCTTTGACGATCTGCTTGCGAATGTTGGCGTGCCATGCCGGAAGACGATGCACGATGTAGCTGGTTTCCAGGATAGACAGCCAGGCGCGTATGGTATTGTGCGACACGCCGGCGTCGTTGCCGATAGCCGATAGATTGATTTCCTGTGCCGTACGCCCTGCGCAGAGCCTCAGAAATCCGGTAAAAGTCCGGAGGTCCCCGACATTGATCACCTGGCGCACGTCGCGCTGGACGTAGGTAGCCGTGTAGTCCGCCAACCATTGGTGTGCCGGTATGTCGCGATCATAAATTCTGGGGTATGCCCCTTGCCATAGGACGGCGTACAGTTTGTCAGGTGCCGTCTGGAAGCCGCGCAGCTCTTCCAGGCTGGGAGGCAATAACGTCAGAATACCGCAGCGACCTGCCAGCGATTGAAAAATGGATTGTGACAGGCCGAAATGCTGGGAACCGGTCAGAATGAACCTGCCCGGATTCGGACGGGCGTCAATATCGCTTTGCAAGTATGAAAGCAGTTCAGGGACATGCTGGATTTCATCAATGATGGCGCCATCCTCGTACTCAGCCAAAAATCCACGAGGGTCGCTACGCGCAAAGTCGCGGATGTCCAAGGATTCCAGCGAAACATAGCGTTTGTCCGGGTAGGCCATTTGGCACAGGGTCGTCTTGCCCGATTGCCTGGGGCCTGTGACCGCCACGGCGGGGTAATAACCCGATAGTTCAAGCAGCTTGTTTTCCAGAGTGCGAGGGATCATAGGCCAGATACTGCCATATCATGCATAAATTGTCAATTAAATTTACATATTATGCGCATCAAGTTCAAAAAACGGCTTTTATGTCAAGTGGATGGCCCCGCCGAAATAAGAAGGCCGGAGAAATGTGACAAGTGCGCGGTTTTCGTCCGGCGCAGTCAAGGGTTTTACCTTGTTCATCATGGAACTGGCGCATCCGGAAAGT
>JAFDKD010000584.1 GCA_019307165.1 Deltaproteobacteria bacterium
TCTATTATTCGTACTGACACCTGAACACTGCTTGCCACGGCGTAGCTGCGAAGCAGCGAAGACGGGACACCTGTCGAAGATCCCGCCGTTGTTGGGCGGGGAAACCTTATTCCCACATTGGCATAGCCGGAAAACTCTGACCTGGCCCAGAGGACCAGGTTTTGCAGATGGAACAAAAAACGTATCCGTTCACAGGTTCAATGGTTCAGAGTTCAAAGGTTCGAAGTTCAATGCAAATCTCAACCGTTGATACGTCAAACCTGAACTTTGGTTGCGACTTTGGGCTGAAAAACCAAATTCATGGCACAGCAGGTTGATTCATACGCAAAATTGCGGAATAATTCGATTGAGAGATCCACTGACACTCATCTATTCCATCAGGCTTCAGCAAAAAAGCAACCCTGAACCTCTGAACCCTGAACCTCTGAACGCTTATTAAAAAACGTCTCACCACAGACCCGCG
Source organism: Deltaproteobacteria bacterium (assembly GCA_019307165.1). GTDB lineage: Bacteria > Desulfobacterota > DSM-4660 > Desulfatiglandales > Desulfatiglandaceae > JAFDKD01. The sequence goes on from JAFDKD010000584.1 coordinate 464, forward strand.
CCGACTTTCGCCGGCGTTTGTCCGGTCGCCCCGAGCCATGTCCGACGGACCGGGGTCATTTCAGTATAAGAAACCCGGTCCTTTGGGACTGTCCCCGATCCCGGATCACCGAATCCGAATCCTGGGGTCCAGAAAGGTGTAGGCGATGTCCACGGCGAAGTTGGCCAGGAGAAAACCGCTGGCCGAGACGATGACAAAGGCCTGCACCATGGTATAGTCCCGCTGCAGGATGGCGTCGATTCCCAGAGACCCGATGCCCGGGAGGGCGAACAGGCTCTCCACGATGATGGCCCCGCCGATCAGATATCCGATCTGCAGCCCGATGACGGTTACCGTGGGGATAAGCGCGTTTTTGAGCGCATGTTTATTGATCACCCACCACTCGCTCAGCCCTTTGGCCCTGGCCGTATCGATGTAGTCGTGCCGGATCACTTCGAGCATGCTGTTTCGGATCAGCCTGGTAAACATGGCCATCCGTGCGGCCCCCAGCGTGATGCCGATGAATGTGGGAAGCAGGATTAGAATACGCCGGAAGATAAAGGTGGCCATCGGGACTCCCTGCCATGGACGGAAAGCGAGCCGGTTTACCGGGTTGAGGGAGGACGAAAATGATCCAGGAAATGCATCTCGCCGGAGTGGACGGGCTATGCCGGCACTCCAGTCGGTTAAGAGGCCAAGGTTTTTAAGTTGACAAGCGACAGACCGGATCTGTAGAACCTGACCATAAATCTAATCAATAAATAAATCAAATATCAAATAATCTTTTCCGTTTCCCCCCTGTTGCCGGGGCGCTCAAACACCTCGGGAGAGGCGCTTTGAATCTCAAAAAACTCATCCCTCTATATCTCGGCGCGGCCGTGGGGCCCATGGGCGGCGTGGGCGTTGTCACACTGATCCCGGTCCTGGCGGCGACATGGTCCGTCGATTTTGCCACGGCTTCCCTGGCCATCACCTTTTACATGATCCCTTTTGTGATGGTCCAACTCTTCTCGGGCGCCGTCGCCCAACTCTTCGATGCCAGAAAAACCCTTATGTTCGGGTTTGCCGTTTATGCCCTCGGCGCGGTGCTCTGCGGTTTTTCGCCAAGCCTGTGGTTTCTGATGGCCTGTCGGGCAATTCAGGGGATCGGCGCCGCTTTCCTGGTCCCGATTGTCATGGCCCTGATCGGGGAACTGGTGGAGGAGCGTGACGTGGGCAAGGCCATGGGGTTGCTGGGCATGGCCTATACCGTGGGTGTGACCCTCGGCCCACTGATTTCAGGGCTGATCGAGGTGCGATTCGGATGGGCGGTCTTTTTTTTCTTCCTTGCCGCTCTCGCTGTCGGTGCGGGTATCCTGTACCGGTTTTCGAGCGAACCCATGCAGGGGCGCGGCGGTGAGGCCCCGGGGATACTTTCGGTCCTTCCCGTGCTCAAGGATGCCTTTTCCCGCCCGGGCGTGCTGCCTCTGAGTTTCGCCGCCTTTTGCTACTTCATCGCCTACATCGGGATCATGACCTTTACCGCGGATTTCTTGAAATCCAACGTGGGCCTGGCATCGGACAGGATCGGCCTGTTAATATCCAGCACCGGGTTTACCGGGATCGCCGTCTCCCCCCTGGCGGGATATCTGGGCGACCGATGGGGAAGGCTGAAGGTCCTCTTCGGAGGAGCGGCCATCTCATTGGCCTGTATCGTTGGGATGAACCTGACGGCGTTTTCATACGGCGCCTATTTTTTCCTGTTTCTCGTGTTCGGGACGGGCTCGGCCACCGCCTGGACGTCGCTCAACACCATGGGCGTGCAGATTCAACCCACATTTCGGAAACCGGTCACCTCGGTGTATAATGCCGTCAAGTTCGCGGGCTATGCCTTCTCGCCCCTGATCCTGTCGCCCCTGTACATCCCGCTTCACTTGAAAGGGGTCCAGTGGGGATGCATGGTGGCGGTTGTTCTTTCCTTTCTCATGGCGTGGCGGGGGGTGGCTGTAAGTGAGAGAGCGAAATGAGGTGTCGGGTGTCAGGAAAAACAAGGTGTCCCCGAACGAGAACGGCGGGAAACCAACCTGTCATTCCCGCATGAATTTGGCGGCCGTTCGGCCCTGAGCTCACGGCCGAAGGGGAATCCAGAGAACCTGAATGGAAGGATTTGTTTTTGATTTTATATGATTACTGGGTCCCCGCCAAATTCATGCGGGGACGACAAGAAGGGGCGGGGATCGGTGATCCCGCTGTTTTTGGGCGGCGATTAAGGGGGATTTGACAACAGTATGAAATCCCCCCGGCCCCCTTTAGCAAAGGGGGGAGAGTGCAAAGTAACCCGTAGCCCTGAACCTTGAACCGCTGAACCCAGAACCCTACAAAGTTTCATGTGAGGAATGCGGTTTCCTCCTGAAACCTGACACCTGGAACCTCTTTCCTCGAGTAGTTATGCACCAACGAATCTATTACGGCTGGTGGATTGTTGTCATCTGCATGGTCGCCTTGTCCATGACTGCGGGCATGGGCTTCTACAGCATCGGCGTTTTTTTTAACCCTCTCATGGAGGAGTTCGGCTGGAACCGGACCCAGATTTCCGCTATCGTGAGCGTATATTGGGGCTTTATCGCCCTGACCGGGCCTCTGGTGGGAAGATTCATGGATGCCCACGGACCTTCCCGGACCATGCTTCTGGGACTGATCGGGTCGAGCCTGTTCCTCTGCCTTCTCTCTTTTGCCCGCTCGCTCCTCTATTTTTACATCATCTATGCACTCCTTGCCGCCTCCCACACGGCCCTGTCTTCCATCCCTTACGGATACCTCATTT
>JAFDKD010000585.1 GCA_019307165.1 Deltaproteobacteria bacterium
ACTGATCGATTTGCAAGTAGAAATGTTCAAAGACAAACGGGACAGCGAAAAAATAAATAAAATCGTTTTAACCATTACCGACCTCGGAACCGAGTTGATGGATAATCGGGTGGTGCATTTTCTGAAAGCCAAGGATGTATTGACTGTACCACAGAAAAAGGCCCTTCTCCATATCTTAATGATGTAGGATTAGGGTCGATAAAAAAGTGATCAGTGATCAGTAAGTAGTGAGCAGTCCCTCGACACTCGACACTCGACACTCTATTGGTTTCAGTTATCGGTGATCAGTTATCAGTAAAAATTAAACAGTGGTAAAAAGCCGGGGAAACGGTTAGGGTAACGAAGCCCGTATCGGTTCAGGTAAGTGACGGGTGGCGTGTGTCGAGTGATGAGGGAAAATTAAGAATTGCCCTCGACACCTGACACTCGACACTCTAATTAGGGTAACGAAGCCCGTATCGGTTAGGGAAAGGTGAGTGACCCAGCTTCGCCGCTCTTAAAAAAAGGAAATTCCTATACTATCAAGTTGAGGGTATTAAAATGAAATCAAAAGCAAAGAGAGAGAGGGTTCATTTACGGAGTAGAATTTTTTTGTACGGGGTCTTTTTCATTGTCGTCATGGCCGTTTTCTTATCATCTTGCGGAAAAGAAGAAAAAATGCCCGTCAAGAAAGTGGTGAGACCGGTAAAGATGATGACTGTGGAATCCGTCGGCCATAGTTTCAAGCGTGCATTTCCCGGAAAGGTGCAGGCCTCCCAGCAGGTGGACCTGGCATTCAAGGTGTCCGGGCCACTTATTAAACTGCCCGTGGTGGAGGGGCAGAAGGTCCGGAAAAATGACCTTCTGGCGCGAATTGATCCAAGGGATTTTGAGGTCAGCCTTAAGGATGCTAAGGGCCAGATTGGAAGAGCCAGGGCCAACCTGAAAGCCATGAGGCAGGCTCGCCCGGAAGATATCAAAAGGCTCACAGCAGCCGTGGATAAGGCCCAGGCCGCTCTGACACTCGGAAAATCCGGCTACGAACGCGTCATGCGGATAAAAAAAGCGGATCCGGGTGCCGTCAGTCAGGGCATGATAGACAAGGCCGTCGAAAAAAGGGACCGGGCGGAAGCCGAGGTTCGAAACGCTAAAGAGGAACTCCGGATTGGAAAAGCGGGTGCCCGCCCTGAGGACATTCAGGCCAAAAAGGCCGAGATCCGATCAATTGCTGCAAACGTCGATTCGGCAAAAGATCGGTTGAACGACACCTATCTCAAGGCCCCCTTTTCCGGTGTCATCGCCAGGAAGTATGTGGATAACTTTCAGGAGGTTCGGGCCAAGCAGCCGATCGTGAGTCTTCAGGACGTATCCAGTCTTGAGATCCAAATCAATGTGCCGGAGTCTATCATGGCCGGTTTCAAAGACACGGGGAAGGCAGGTAGCGCGGTCGCAGAATTTGCAGCCGCCCCGGGTAAACAGTACAAGCTGACACTCAAGGAATTTTCCACAGAGGCAGACCCCCAGACCCAGGCCTATAAAGTCACATTTCTCATGCCGCAGCCTGAAGACCTCAACATCCTTCCCGGGATGACGGCAAACGTGGTGGGCACCCGGTCCTCCGAAAAGGGCGGCGACAATCAAATCGTCATTCCCGCCGTCGCGGTCTTCGCTGATGAGGCCGGAAGCACGCACATATGGGTGGTGGACAAGAACAGCAAGAAGGTCATGCGCCGGAAGGTAACCACCGGTAAGCTGACCGGGACGGCCGGCATCCTAATAACTGAAGGCCTGGAGACCGGCGAAACGATCGCCGTTGCAGGCGTCAGCCGCCTTCGCGAAGGCATGGAAGTCCGACCCCTGACCAAATAACGGAGGCACCCGATGAATATCGCTGAACTGAGTATAAAGAAGAGTGTGATCACATGGGTCATGACCATCCTGCTCGTCGTGGTCGGGGCGTCCTCTTTTTTTAACCTGAGTTGGCTGGAAGACCCGGAGTTCACCATCAAGGAGGCCGTGATCATGACGCCCTATCCAGGGGCATCGGCTGCCGAGGTGGAGGAAGAGGTCACCAACGTCCTCGAGAAGGCCGTGCAGGAGATGGGGCAACTGGACTATGTGTGGTCGCGTTCATCCCGCGGGCTGTCCATCATCCATCCCATCATAAAGGACAAGTACGACAAATCCACGCTTCCCCAGGTATGGGACGAGGTGCGGCGCAAGGTCAACGACGCCCAAAGGAAGCTTCCGCCCGGGGCCGGCCCATCCATTGTCAATGACGATTTTGGCGATGTCTACGGAATCTATGTCGGCATCAGCGGTGAAGGGTACACGTACAAGGAAATCTATGACTATGTCAAGTTCCTGCAGAAAGAGCTGCTTCTGGTCCGGGGTGTTAAGCGGATCACCATTTATGCCAACCGGCCTGAGGTCATTTATGTTGAGATGCAGCGGGATAAAATGACCCAGTTAGGCATCTCGCCTGACGACATCTACCGTGCCCTCTCCGCAAAGAACCTGCCGGCAGCCTCCGGGCACCTGACCCTTGGCAAGGAATACATATCTGTCAGCCCCACAGGGGAATTCAAGTCGGAGCAGGAATTCAGGGAGCTTCTGATCAGCACCCGTGGAAAAAACTCGGACCGCATGGTCTACCTTGGGGACGTGGCGGAAATCAAGCGCGGCTACCAGGAACCTCCAAAGGCACTGATGCGTTACGACGGCAAACCTGTCATCGGTCTGGCCTTCTCCACGGTTGAGGGCGGTAACGTCGTGAATGTAGGCAAGGCCCTGACCAAACGTTTTCGGGAACTCGAATCGTCGAGACCGGTGGGAATGGAAGGGCATATTGTCTCCCTGCAGTCCGAGGCGGTGACCAATGCGATCAGGGGCTTTCTGGTGAACCTGGCCGAGGCCGTGATCATCGTCGTGGTGGTACTGCTGCTTTTCATGGGGCTTCGTAGCAGCCTGATCATTGGTGCTGTCTTGGTTATCACCATTATGGGGACCTTCATCTTGATGGATATGAAGGATATCACCCTCCAGCGAATTTCTTTGGGGGCCCTGATCATCGCCCTCGGCATGCTGGTGGACAACGCCATCGTGGTGACCGACGGCATGCGGATGAAAATAGCGCAGGGAAAAGACGCACTCAGCGCGGCCCGTGAGGTAGTCGGCCAGACCGCCATACCTCTCCTGGGCGCCACCATCGTGGCCGTCACCGCCTTTGCCGCCATCGGCACATCCCCTGACAGCACGGGAGAGTGATCCTCTTCTCTTTGATGCTGAGTTGGGTAACCGCCGTTACCTGCACACCCCTGCTGTGCAAATCCTTTCTCAAGGGCAAGTCCAGGGGGAAAAGCGGCGTGGAAGAGACAAAAGATCCTTACGGCGGCAAGTTCTACCAGATCTATCGATCCTTTCTTTCAGGCTGCATCCGGCAACGCTGGGTTACCATGGCGGTGGTTGCCGCGTGTTTCGTGGGGGCACTGATCGGGTTCGGGTCCGTGAAACAGAGTTTCTTTCCTGACTCGACGCGGCCCCAGTTTTATGTGGATTTCTGGTTCCCCGAGGGTGCAAGCATCGAGGAAACGACCAGTCAGATGGCACGGGTGGAAGAGAAACTCAAGACCATGGAGGGTGTCGAGCACCTGACCACCCAGATCGGCGGCGGCTCGCCCCGTTTCCTGCTCACCTACACCCCCGAAAACCCTTACTACAGCTTCGCGCGGCTCCTCATCGATGTGGACGACTACAAACGCATCGCCGGTATGAAAGATGAGATCCGTGAACAACTCAAAACCCTGTTGCCCCAGGCCGTGATACAGGTGAGACAGTTTGTGAACGGGTCGTCTACGGGCGGAAAGATCCAGTTGCGTATTTACGGGCCGGATCAAAAGGTCCTGCGCCGGCTGGCGGCAAAGGCCGAGGGCATCATGCTCGATGACCCGGCCACCGAGTATGTGCGGAACGAAGCGCGGAACATGGTCAAGGTCTTGCGACCTCAGATGGCCGACGTCCAGGCGCGCCGGGCCGGCATTGACAGACCCGATTTGGCAAGGGCGATTGAATCGGCGGTGGAGGGCACCAGGACAGGCGTGTACCGTGAGGAGGACGAGCTGTTACCGATCGTGGCCCGTCTTCCTGAAACAGAGCGGGTCGACCTGGACAACCTTGGCGCCATCCCGGTCTGGAGCCCGGCCGCCCAAAAGATGATCTCGGCTGATCAGGTGGTTACCGGCTTTGACACAGTATTTGAGGACCCCTACATCTGGCGGCGCAACCGGGCCAAGATGATCACAATGCACTCGGACCCACTCACAGGCCTGCCCAGCGAGCTTTTTGCCCGGATAAAGCCCAGGATAGAAATGGCCCTCAATGTGGACGTGGGCCAGGTTCTTGGAAAGCGTTTCGGGCCGAACGATGATCCGTTCAAGGACTTCGACGCAAAGACGCTCACTGTCCATTATCAGGATGTCTGGCCGCTCAAGGACATGCAGGGATACAGCATGGCCTGGGGCGGAGACGCGGAGAGCTCGGCCAAGGCAGGCGCCTCGCTGGGTGCATCCATACCGACCTTCTTCGGTCTCATGATCCTGATCATCATTTTTCTGTTCAACTCCATCAAAAAGACACTGGTCATCTGGCTGACCGTTCCCCTGGCCATCATCGGCGTCACCGTCGGTCTTTTGATGTTAAATCAACCCTTCGGGTTTATGGCCCTCCTGGGTCTGCTGAGCCTCACAGGCATGCTGATCAAGAACGCCGTGGTGCTGATAGACGAGATCGACGCTCAGCTTGCCGGCGGCAAGCCCGGATTTGAGGGCATTCTGGATGCCGGTGTCAGTCGCCTGATCCCGGTTTCAATGGCGGCCGGCACCACCATCCTCGGCATGCTCCCGCTATTGCAGGACGCTTTTTTTATTGGTATGGCTGTCACCATCATGTTCGGTTTGGGTTTTGCGACCCTGCTGACCTTGATCGTGGTGCCGGTGCTCTATGCGATTTTTTTCAGGATCAAATATGAACATTTGGGTGGAATACCTAGCGAAGCCAAGGCCTCGAACCGATGAGTGTATGGTGGCAGAATAACTGCATTGCTCGTATTCCCGCCATTAGGCGGGACTGGTTGTCCCGCTGAAGCGGGACTTGATGCTGGTTGAAACAAAGTGGAAATCCCGTCTTTAGCGGAATAAAGATTAAAAAAAATCCTTTAAAATCCAGTATCCAGAGGCCAGGATCCAGCATCTATCTAATAGAGGCAACCAACTTAAGCACACCAGCGAATTTGGTTATGTCTATTTTATTCTCTGTTAGGTTTCATAATATGTCATCAAAGCTGAAGATCTCACAAAAAAAGCCCGTTTTCCAGGAACGATTTCCTATTCTCATCGGACTGATAATGGGTCTGCTTGTCCTTGTACCCATTCTGAATCAATTTATCGCCGTCCGCATCGTCCTGGACCTTTTCCTTACGGCAATCGCCATAGCCATGGTGTATACCATCAGCAACAAAAAACGCCACGTCATTGTTGGGTCGTTGCTGGCGATCGTGCTGCTTGCATCGGTGTGGTTTCAATATTTCCATCAGGACAAGACGGTTGCCGCCATCGGCATGATTGCCGGGGTTTTCTTTATTATACATTTTTAGAATTGCTTGATCCAGCATCGTTCAATGTTTCCTTTGGTCCCGGTCGACCTGATTTTTTGGTATTTCAGTATTACAGCTTTGTAACGATTTCCACATTGGGTTACGGTGACATTACGCCGGGTACTGAAGTGGCAAAGACGTTTTCAGCCCTTGAAGCTGTTGTCGGCCAGCTTTACCTGGTGATCGTGGTTGCCTGGCTGGTGGGAATGCGAGTGGCAAAAAAATCAAAGTAAATTTCAAAAATGTTTAGCTATATTTTATACAGGGAGGGAAGTCAAATGAATCATGGTATAGAGATTTTCAGGAGATTTATGGCAGGGGTGGTATTATTGTTGCTTTTCATTGGCGGCTGTGCCGTCGGACCGGACTATATCAAGCCGACGGTAACGGAACCTAAACAATGGATCGAAGAAGATCCCAAGATCAAAAGTGAGACGGCGGACATCAGCCAGTGGTGGAAGGTTTTCAATGATCCGGTGCTCGATGAGCTGATCGACATGGCCTACAAGCAGAACCTGCCCCTTCGTATCACGGGAATCCGCGTTCTGGAGGCCCGCGCCCAGCTGGGCATCGCGGTGGGCAATCTTTATCCCCAGCAGCAGTCGGGAAGAGGGGGACTCACCTACACGAGTCTGAGCGAGAATACCGCCAACACCACTCCCACGGCCGACTTCGGTTATAGTCAATTGGATCTGGGATTTGACGCGACCTGGGAGCTGGACTTCTGGGGCAAATTTCGCCGCGCTGTTCAGTCCGGACTTGCGAGTCTTGATGTCTCTATCGCTAACTATGATGGCGTGTTGGTGACGCTGACGGCCGAGGTGGCACGGGTGTACGTGTTGATTCGAACCATCGAGGAGCGGCTGGTCATTGCCCGGAACAATGTGAAAATTCAGGAACGCTCCCTCCGTATTGCCACGGCCCGCTTCAAAGGGGGGGATGTGACGGAACTGGATGTGGCGCAGGCCAGATCCCTTCTGGCGGACACCAGGGCCACCATTCCAGGACTGGAAGCCCAGTTGCGCCAGGCAAAGAATAGTCTCGCCATCCTGCTCGGAACGCTTCCGGGACAGTTGGCTCATATGTTGCGGGAACCGAAACCCATCCCGCGCATACCTCTGGAAGTAGCTGTTGGGATCCCTGCGGAACAACTGCGTCGGCGCCCCGATATTCGCCTTGCCGAGCGGCAGATGGCAGCCCAATCGGCCATTATCGGGGTGGCCAAAGCGGATTTGTATCCCCATTTCACACTTTTCGGTTCCATCGGTCTACGCTCGAGCGATGCAGCCCTGACAGCATTCGGGTTTCCCGGTGGCAGCAGCTTGGGGGACCTGTGGGACTCGGACAGCATCGAGTTTTTCGGCGGTCCCGGTTTTTCCTGGAATATCTTAAATTACGGGCGCATCAGGAACCGGGTTCGGGTTCAGGATGCACGGTTCCAGCAACTCGTTGTCAACTACCAGAATGCCGTGCTGGGGGCCGCCCAGGAAGTGGAGGACGCCATGGTCGCCTTTCTTCGGTCCCAGGAACAGGTCGGATTCCTTTCTGAGAGCGTCGATGCGGCGACCCGTTCCGTGCAACTTTCCACAATCCAGTACCGTGAAGGCATGGTGGACTTCCAGCGGGTGCTGGACACCCAGCGGTTTCAGACCCAGGAACAGGATCTGCACACGGCGACCCGTGGTTCTGTTGCACTCAATCTGATAGCCATTTACAAGGCACTCGGCGGTGGCTGGCAAATTCGTGAGGGTAAAGACTTCGTACCTGAAGAAACCAAAGAGGAGATGCGGCAGCGGACCAACTGGGGCGACCTGTTATCGCCGGAGAAGCTTAAAACAGGGCCGGCTGAGCAAGCAGGCGGTAGCTGGCAGAGCCCGGATTGGTAATGATCCTCAGTTCGGGGCAACTTTTCGGTTTTGAGGGCATGGGAAGGAAGGAATGAACTAGGAAGAGATGAACGTCGAACATCCAACTTCCAACATCGAACGTCCAAAGGGAAAGGGATGAACTGGGAAGGGATGAACGTCGAACAAAATTAAAAGAGAAAGTCAAAAAGTCGAAAGGTCGAAGAG
>JAFDKD010000586.1 GCA_019307165.1 Deltaproteobacteria bacterium
GAAGTGAATCAGAAAAAACACGCAGATGAGGGCGACCACGAGCAGCTCTTCGATCAGTTTACCTTTCAAATTGTGAATCGCCCTCATGATGAGCCCCGATCGGTCATAACCCTCCAAAATGACCACTCCGGGGGGGAGCCCCTTTTCAAGCTCTTTCAGCTTTTTTTTGACGTTTCGGATCACCTCCAAGGCATTTTCCCCGTACCGAATGATGACGATACCGCCAACCGCCTCGCCCTCCCCGTTCCATTCCAGGAGTCCCCTGCGTAGTTCGGGTCCCAGTTGTACATTCGCGATGTTCTTGAGAAGGACGGGCGTGCCTTTCGCATCCACGGCCACGGCCACCTGTTCCAGGTCGTCGATGGAGCGGAGATAGCCCAGGCCGCGCACCATGAACTCAGCCTCGCCCATCTCCACAACCTTCCCGCCCACGTCGCTGTTGGATCGCTGAATGGCCCGCTTCACCTTCTGTAGAGAAAGGCCGTAAGCCACTAACTTGTTGGGATCCACCTCCACCTGGTACTGTTTTACAAACCCACCGATGCTGGCCACTTCTGCTACCCCTGGAACCGCGGCCAGCTCAAACCTCAGATACCAGTCCTGAACGCTCCGAAGCCTCTGAAGATCGACTTGCTGGAACGTGTCCTTCAGGACGTATTCATAAACCCATCCTACGCCCGTTGCGTCCGGCCCCAGGGCAGGCGTTACACCGGGAGGCAGTTTGCCGGAAACGAAATTGAGATACTCGAGCACCCGGGACCTGGCCCAGTAAAGGTCTGTTCCGTCCTCAAAGATGATATAGACAAATGAAAGCCCGAAAAAGCTGTACCCTCGGACGACTTTTGCGTAAGGAACGCTCAGCATGGCTGTTGTAAGCGGGTAGGTGACCTGGTCCTCGACGACCTGAGGCGCCTGCCCGGAGTATTCCGTGTAGATGATGACCTGTACATCGGAAAGATCCGGGATCGCGTCCACTGCCGTGTTAACCAGCGCAAAAATGCCGCCAATGATCAGTGACAGGGTTGCCAGGAGCACAATGAACTTGTTGTTGATGGACCATTCGATGATTTTTGGAATCATGGTATCAGCCTTCTATGGCATTCCTCACTTCTCCAGATCCTCAAAAAATTCTTCCTCTTTTTTCTGCTTTTCCATTCTTTCTGCATCCATCATCTTCCTGACGGCTTCTTTGAGCTTTGACTCGGAATCCAACAGGAACTGGCCCGAAGTGACCACGGGCTCGCCCTCGGCAAGCCCGACCAGCACCTGAACTTTTCCTTCGTCTAGGGATGGGCCCAGAATGACGTCCCGCAGGGTGAACTTACCCTGTCCCCTTGCCACGAAAACAGAGTTTCGCTCCCCCGACCGGATCACAGCCTCAGAGGGAATAATCAATCCCTCTTTTCCGGCGTCGGCCTTTATCAGCACGTCGCAATACATGTCGGGCTTCAATTCCAAAGCGGGATTTTCAAACTCCAATCGTATCACCACGTCTCTGGTCTTGGGCTGGACATAAGGGTAAACATAGGACACCTTTCCTGAAAACACCTTGCCGGGAAGATATGAAAGGGTCATTTCCGCCGTTTGCCCCTCTTGTATCCAGGGGAGTTCATACTCATAGATGTGTGCCTCCACCCACACCTTTGACAGATCCGCGATCCTCAGGACGGTGGTGCCCGCCTTGACAAAAATGCCTTCCTCTACATCTTTTTGGATGACGAACCCGCTGAATGGGGAAATGATCTTCCGGGATTTTTCCGCAATGCCGGATTTCTCGATTTCACGGATTTCGCCTTCGGGGACATCGAAATAGCGGAGTCTTCTAAGGGCGGGGGCAAGCAGATCTTTACGGCCGTACGCGGCGTTTCGCTTCGGACTTCTATATGCGATAAGATATTCCTCCTGGGCGGCGATGAGGTCCGGTGAATATATTTCGAAAAGCGCCTCGCCTTTTTCAACATACTTGCCTTCGAAATCCGCGTAGAGTTTTTCAATCCACCCGCTCGTCTTCAGGCTCACCTGCACGGTGCGCGTCTCATCGGGTGTAATGTGGCCGTACGTCCTTATGGCATGAACCAGGGGACCTTTTTTCACGACATCGGTTCTGATACCCATATTCTGTTGAATGACAGGATCGATCTTGATGTCGGTTCCCGCGCCGGAATCATCCTCATAAACGGGGACGAGATCCATTCCCATGGCGCTCTTACCGGGTTTATCGTATATTTCATTCGGATTCATGGGGGCGCGCCAATACAGAACTTTTTTGTTTTCGGGGGCGCCTTTGTCTATATCCTGCGCGGCCGGCGCCTGATCGGAAGCGGTTTTTCCGATGGTCCCCCTTTCTTCCCGCGGGCCCAAAAACCCGAGCAAGTAGGCCCCGGCACCCGCTACCACAAGGGTGACGATTATCGTGGAAACCACCACCGGGAAAAGCCCGCGTGTCTTTCCCGTAGTCCCCTTCTTATTCATCGTTCTTTTCTCCCTGAAAGTGCCCGGCCACTATCGAACCTTGAGAAAATGGGGGCGGTCTATCTGAGTGTTACTCCCACCGTTTTCTCCAGTTCGGCCCAGGCACTTTCCAAATCGCTCCGCTTTTTGTAGACATTCAACCGCGCTTGCAGCCAGATCTTATAAGAGGATACCATATCGGCGAAAGTGACATTGCCGGACTCATACCCCCGCAGAGATACGTCAAGGGCCGCCTGCGTCTGCTGAACGATACGGTCGCGGTAAAGAAGTTCTTCCCGCCTTGCAAGGTCAAGGTCAAACCATGCCTTTCGGACCATTGTTACAGTGACAGCCTCATTCTCCTTCAGATCTTCCCTCAAGGCCTGCAGCTTCCGCTTTGTTTTTCGAAGATAGGCGTCATTGGAGCCATACCCCGGCATCTTCGGCAACCCGGCCCCCGTATATGCTTTTGTTTTGACTGGAAAGGTCTCCTTTGTGGCAGTGAAGCCTACTTTGTTAATTGCCTCATCCTCGTAAAGGGACAAGTTGAGGGTAAACGGGGGGATTACCATCGTCTCGATCATCTCCACCATGCGTTCCATCTTGCCGATGACGGCCCGCTTGCGCCGAAGTTCCTGTCTTCGCTCAAGGGCCAATCCATAAAGCGTATCCAGGACCGGCATTTCCCGCGTGGTTTCGATACGCTTTGGCGTACCCAGTCTGACATCCGGAGGAAGGGATAGGAGTTCAAGGAGCTTCGCTTCAATATTTCGCTGTGTTTCTTCCAGCG